>JAJZUH010000016.1 GCA_021847165.1 Pseudomonadota bacterium | reverse complement strand
CTGAGCGGAAGTTACGATCTGGTTACGCTGGATCGCATGCTGCCTTTTGTGGATGGCTTGACCATCGTCACCGCGATGCGGGAGCGGGAGATCGAGACGCCCGTGCTGATGATCAGCGCGTTGAGCGATGTGGACGAGCGCGTCGATGGTCTGCGCGCGGGCGGCGACGATTATCTGGTGAAGCCGTTTGCCTCGGAAGAGATGGCAGCGCGGGTCGAGGTGCTGCTGCGGCGCAAAAGCCGTTCGGAACGCCAGACCAAGCTGCGCGTGGCCGATCTCGAACTCGACCTGGTGGAGCGCAAGGCCATCCGCGGCAATGTGGAACTGGATCTGCTGCCGACCGAATTCCGCTTGCTGGAGTACATGATGCGCAATTTCGGGCAGACGCTGACCCGCACCATGCTGTTCGAGTCGGTCTGGGGTTACCGTTTCGATCCGGGCACCAACATCATCGATGTGCATATCGGCCGCCTGCGCCGCAAGGTCGATATGCCGGGCCTGTCGTCGCTCATCCATACTGTGCGCGGTTCGGGGTACATGCTAAGTGAGCATAGCTGAACTCTCGCGCACGGTCGCCTTCCGGCTGACCCTGTTCTACAGCCTGTTCTTTGCGGTCTGCGTGGTCATGCTGCTGGGTTTCATCTACTGGCAGACGGCGACGGAGATGACGCGCCGCGTCGACCAGGTGCTGACACTGGAGAACATCCGCTTCGGCGAGATTGCCCCGGATCGCCTGGCTGCCGAGATCGACAGGAGCATCCAGCGCGACCAGCGCCACGTCTATTTCTACGGGTTGTTCGCGCCGGGTGGACAGCGCCTGACCGGGAACGTTTTCCAGTTGCCGTACGGCGTGCCGGTGGACGGCTATATCTACGACACCCGGCTGGTGACCGACCTGCAGCCGGAGCCGCTGCCGGCGCGCGCGCTGCTGATCAACATCGGCGCGGGGAATACGCTGCTGATCGGCCACGATGTGCTGCAGCTCACCGAATTCGGCGAGATCACGCGAAAGACCTTCTTCTGGGGCGGTTCGCTGACCATCCTGCTCGGCCTGGCATTCGGGCTGATCCTGAGCTTTCGTCCGCTGCGCCGCGTTGAACAGATACAGCAGGTTTGCGAGCTGATCATGCGCGGCGACATCGGCCAGCGCCTGCCCGTGAGCCGGCACCACGACGAACTCGACATGCTGTCCGCCATCGTCAATCGCATGCTCGACGAGGTCGAAAGGCTGATGTCCGAGGTCAAGAGCGTGGGCGACAACATCGCGCACGATTTGCGTACCCCGTTGACCCGCTTGCGCGCCGTGCTTTACCGCATGCAGCAGCAAATGGAGGGTATGCCGGCCCAGCAGGCCATGGTTGAGCAGGTGATCGGCGAGGTGGATTCGCTGCTGCTGCGCTTCCGCGCCCTGCTGCGGATTTCCGAGATCGAGAACAAGCAGAGACGGGCGGGTTTCAAGCAGGTGAAGCTGCAGGACATTCTGGAGCAGGCGGTGAATTTCCTCATCCCGCTGGCGGAGGACAAGCTGATCCGGCTTTCGCTCACTGCGGGCAGCGTCAATCCCATACTCGGGGATGGCGATCTGCTGTTCGAGGTGTTCGTCAACGTGCTCGACAATGCGATCAAATTCACTCCCGCGGGCGGGCGGATCGAAGTCAGGCTGGCGCAAGGGGAGCGCGGGCCTCAGGTCGATATCGTCGATAGCGGGCCCGGCATCAGCGAAAGCGAGAGGACGGCCGTGCTCAATCGATTCTATCGCGGGCAGAACGAAGTACAGGCCCCCGGTTTCGGCCTGGGATTGAGCATCGTGATGGCGATCATCCGCCTGCACGATTTCGGTTTCGAGCTGGCGGCAGCCAAGCCCGGCACGCGGGCAACGGTGTTCTGCTGGTCGCATGGGGAATAAGCCGGTATCGGATTTCGCCTGTTTCGGCAATACCCCGGAAGCGGCTGGCTTTCGGGCCGCGCCTATATCAGAATCTGCTTGATTAAATTAATTTTATAGAAGCTTTGGCAGGTGTCGCTTGGTTATAATCCCGCAGTTGTTGGAACGGCCAGCTTTCATGCTGGCCGTTCCATGAATAAAGACACCGTTTTCGACTGGAGTAGCCGCACATGATATGGATTGTCCGAATCGCATTAAGCCGCCCGTATACCTTTATGGTGCTGGCGCTGCTGATCTTGATTCTTGGACCGCTGGTTTACGTGAACATGCGCACGGACATCTTCCCGGACATCAAGGTGCCGGTGGTCAGCGCGGTGTGGAACTACAACGGCATGCCGCCCACCGACATGTCCAATCGGATCACGACCTTCTACGAGCGTAACCTGACGACCACGGTCAACGATATCGAGCATATCGAGTCGCAGTCGCTTCCCGGCGTGGCCGTCGTCAAGATCTTCTTCCAGCCGAACGCCAACATCAATGCCGCCGTGAGCCAGGTGACAGCGCTTTCCCAGACCGTTCTGAAACGCCTGCCGCCCGGAATCACGCCGCCGCTGATCCTGAGCTACAACGCGTCGAGCGTGCCTGTGCTGCAACTGGCGCTGTCCAGCGATACGCTGCTGGATAACCAGTTGTTCGATATCTCCAACAACTTCATCCGTCCGCAACTGGCGCAGGTCGAGGGCGCGGCAGTGCCTTCGCCCTATGGCGGCAAGAACAGGCAGATCATCGTCGACCTGGACATGCAGGCCTTGCGTTCCAAGGGGCTGGTTCCCAGCGACGTCAGCAATGCGATCCAGAAGCAGAACCTGATCCTGCCGGCGGGCACCGAGAAGATGGGCACGTTCGAATATAACGTGTTGCTGAATGCGAGTACCAATATTCTCGACGAGCTGAACGACCTGCCGATCAAGACGGTCAATGGCGCGACGATCCTGGTGCGCGACGTGGCGCATGTGCGCGACGGCTACTCGCCGCAGCAGAACATGGTGCGCGTCGATGGCAAGCACTCGGTGCTGACCACCATCCAGAAGAACGGCAGCGCCTCCACGCTGGACATCATCGAACACGTGAAGGAACTGCTGCCGCGCATCGAGGCGGGTGCCCCGCCCGGCCTGAACGTCGACCTGGTGGGCGACCAGTCCATCTTCGTCCGGTCTTCCATCGACGGCGTGATCCGCGAAGGCGTGATCGCGGCCGGCTTGACCGGCCTGATGATCCTGCTGTTCCTGGGCAGCTGGCGTTCGACCCTGATCGTGACGATCTCCATCCCGCTGTCCGTCCTGTCCGCGATCATCGCGCTGTCGGCTTTCGGCCAGACGCTGAACGTGATGACCCTGGGCGGCCTGGCGCTGGCGGTCGGGGTGCTGGTCGACGAGGCCACGGTGACGATTGAGAGCATCAACTGGCACCTGGAACAGGGTAAGCCCGTGGAAGGAGCGATCCTCGACGGGGCGAACCAGATCGTGGTGCCGGCCTTCGTGTCGCTGCTCTCCATCTGTATCGTGTTCATTCCGATGTTCTTCCTCAGCGGCGTGCAGAAATACCTGTTCGTCCCGATGGCCGAGGCGGTGATATTCGCGATGATCGCCTCCTTCATTCTGTCGCGTACCCTGGTGCCGACCCTGGCGAAATACCTGCTGCGTCCGCATGTCCCGCACCATGAGGGAGAGCATGTGGTGCCCAAGAATCCGCTGGTGCGCTTCCAGCATGGTTTCGAGAACGTTTTCACCCGCGTGCGCGAGACCTACCGCCAGTTGCTGCTGCTTGCGATGGCGCATCGCCGCAAATTCATCACCGGTTTCCTCGGCTTCGTGCTGGCGTCGTTCATGCTCCTGCCCTGGCTGGGGCGCAATTTCTTCCCGGTCGTGGATGGCGGACAGATCAAGCTGCATATCCGTGCGCAGACAGGCACCCGGCTGGAAGAGACGGCAAGGCTGTGCGACGAGGTCGAGAACCGCATCAGGCAATATATTCCTGCCGAAGAGATCGACAATATCGTGGACAACATCGGCTTGCCGGTCAGCGGCATCAACCTGACTTACAGCAACTCGTCGCCGATCGGCCCCGGCGATGCTGATGTGATGATCACGCTGAAGGATGGGCACCGCCCGACCGAGCAATACGTCGAGTTGCTGCGCGCCCGCCTGGCCGACGATTTCCCCGGAGCGACCTTCGCTTTCCTGCCGGCCGATATCGTGAGCCAGATCCTGAATTTCGGCATGCCTTCGCCGATCGATATCCAGGTCATCGGTTTCAAGCGCGCCGAGAACCAGAAATATGCCGCGATGATCATGTCGCGCCTGAAGAAGATCCCCGGCCTGGTGGACTTGCGCGTCCAGCAGGCATTCAACCAGCCGGAATTGTATGTGGACGTGGATCGCACCCGTGCCCGCGAGATGGGCCTGACCCAGCACGATATCGCAACCAACCTGCTGGTCTCCCTGTCCGGCAGCCTGCAGACCGCTCCGAACTTCTGGGTCAACCCGTCCAACGGCGTTTCCTATCCGCTGGTCGTGCAAGTGCCGCAGTACCGGCTGGATACGCTGAATGACCTGCAAAACATCCCGGTCCTGTCGAGCGGCGACTCGACATCGGAATCGCAATTGTTGAGCGGTGTGGCCACGATTTCCAGGGGACAGGGCGAGTCGGTGGTGTCCCATTACGACGTGCAGCCCACCATCGATATCTTCGGCACCACGCAGCAGCGCGACCTCGGCAGCGTGGCGCACGATATCAACCAGGTGCTGGAGGAGACCGCGAAGGATGTGCCCAAGGGCTCGTTCGTGGTGGTGCGCGGCCAGGTCAAGGCGATGAGCGATTCGTACAGCGAACTGCTGTTCGGCCTGCTCGGTGCCGTGGTGTTCGTGTATCTGCTGATCGTGGTCAACTTCCAGTCGTGGCTGGATCCTTTCGTCATCATCACTGCGCTGCCGGCGGCCATTGCGGGCATCATCTGGATGTTGTTCACCACCGGCACCACCTTGTCGGTGCCGGCACTGATCGGCTCGATCATGTGTATGGGGGTGGCGACGGCCAACAGTATCCTGGTGATCAGCTTTGCGCGGGAACGGCTGCAGATGGGCGACGACGGTATCGCCGCTGCGGTGGAGGCGGGCTTTGTCCGTTTCCGTCCGGTGTTGATGACCGCCCTTGCCATGATCATCGGCATGATCCCGATGTCGCTGGGCCTGGGCGATGGCGGCGAACAGAATGCCCCGCTGGGCCGGGCTGTGATCGGCGGCCTGTCGTTCGCGACAGTCGCAACACTGCTCTTTGTGCCGGTGGTGTTCAGTCTGGTGCACAGGGATAAAGAGAAGAGCACGGTATCCCATGCTGAAACATTAAACGTGGAGCAAAACAATGTCTGATAACCATCCTCAACCTGCCTTGTCTGGCCGTCGTCTGCGTCTGGCTGGCGGGATTTTTGCCGCAGTCGCGGTCACCATTGCCGTCGTCGGCATCTACATGCGCATCGATCACGCGAATGACCTGGAAAAAGCGGTCGAGTCGCAGCATGTCACGGTGAAGGTCGTGTCGCCGCAGTCCGGCCCCAGCATGCAGGAACTGATCCTGCCGGGAAATGTGCGCGCCGATCTGGATGCGCCGATCTATGCGAGGGTGAGCGGTTATCTGAAGACATGGGAGACCGACATCGGGGCCCGCGTCAAGAAGGGACAGTTGCTGGGCGAGATCGAGACGCCTGAGCTCGACCAGCAGATCATGCGGGCGCGGGCCGATGTGGCGTCCGCCCAGTCGAACTGGGAGATCGCCGACGTCACCGCCAAGCGCTGGCAGAACCTGGTTGCTTCCGATTCCGTTTCCCGCCAGGAATCGGACGAGAAGACGGCGGATGCCAAGTCCAAGCGCGACATATTGAACGCGGCGAAAGCCAATCTGGACAGTCTGCTGGCAAGCCAGTCGTTCCAGCGCATCGTGGCGCCGTTCGACGGGGTGGTCACCGAGCGCAATACCGATATCGGCAAGTTGATCAATCCGGGCAGCAACAACGGGCAGGCGTTGTTCCGGGTGGTCGACAACCGCAGGCTGCGGATCTATACCGAAGTGCCGCAGAGCTTCGCCTATCTGATCAAGCAGAAGATGCCGGTGAAGATCTATTTCCCGGAATTGCCGGGGCGGCCATTCACGGCCAGCGTGCTGAGCACCGCCAATGCGATCCGCGAATCGTCGCGTACCACCACGGTCGAGTTGCTGATGGATAACAAGGACGGCAAAGTGTTCTCGGGAAGCTATGCGGAAGTCCACTTCGAGCTTCCTTCCAACGCCCAGATTTACCGCTTGCCGGTGAGCGCGCTGCTGTTCCGCAAGGACGGGCTGGAAGTGGCGACCGTGGGGCCGGACAACCGGGTCACCCTCAAATCCATCACTCTTGCGCGCGATCTGGGGCGCGTGGTGGAAGTGTCGAGCGGGATCGAAGGCAATGATCGGGTGATCGACAGCCCCAACGATTCCATCGTGCAGGGCGACATCGTGCGCATCCAGGGGGCGGACGCGCAAGCCGGCGACCATAAGAAAGAGGCTGCGCCATGAGATACATGCGGCTGGCATCGTCGATGCTGGGTATTTCCATCCTGATCGGCTGCTCCGAGGCGCCCGTCTACGAGACGCCCAAGGTTGCCGCGCCTGCGGCCTACCAGGGGGATGCCTCGGTCTGGCAACCGGCGCAGCCCGCGGATCATCTGCCGCGCGGCGATTGGTGGAAAGCCTACCAGGATTCGACGCTGGACGATCTGGTGGTGCGGCTGGATGCGGCGAACCCCGACCTGGCCGTGGCCGTGGCGCATTTCGACCAGGCGAACGCCTATGCTGCACAAGCCCGGGCGGGCTATTTCCCGACGCTTTCGGCGGGCGCCTATTCGACGCGCAACAAGCAGTCCCAGACCCGGGCGCTGCGTTCCGCGGCGCAGCCGAATGTGTATAACGATAACGCACTCGGCCTGGCCGCCTCGTACGAAGTCGACCTGTGGGGACACGTGCGCAATCAGGTGGAAGCGGGCGAAGCCGGTGCGCAAGCGGCAGCTGCGGAGCTGGAGTCGATCCATTTGAGTCTGCGCGCCGAACTGACGAACGATTACCTGACCTTGCGCATGCTGGATGCGCAAGCCAGATTGCTGACGGATGAGGTCGATGCCTATGCCAAGGCATTGACCCTCACCCAGAACCGCTTCCAGGGCGGCATCGATTCGGCCCTGGATGTATCCCGCGCCAAGGTGCAGCTCGAGACGGCCAAAGCCAAGATCTCCGACATCGCGGCGAGCAGGGCGCTATATCAGCATGCGATCGCTACGCTGGTCGGCGAATCGGCTTCCAGCTTTGTCATCCCGCCTGCCGTGGTGGATATCCAGCTGCCTTCCATCCCGGTGGGGGTGCCGACCACGCTGTTGCAGCGCAGGCCGGACATTTCTGCGGCGGAACGCCATCTGGCGGAGGCCAATGCGCGTATCGGCGTGGCCAAATCGGCATTCTTCCCGACCCTCAATCTCAATGCCGCTGGCGGATATGAAAGCACCAACCAGGCGGGATGGCTGAATGCCCCCAATCTGTACTGGATGATCGGGCCGAGTGCGCTGATGACCATATTCGATGCCGGCCGACGCGAAGCCGTGGTGGCGCAGGAAGAGGCCGCCTTCAAGGTGGCCGGCGCCAGATACCGTGCCACCGTGCTGCAGGCTTTCCGGGAGGTCGAGGACAACCTGTCGCTGCTGAACGAGCTGACCGAGGAGGGCAAGGCCCTGACGGCAGCGGTTGTCGATACGCAGCGCACGCTGGATATCGCCATGAACCGTTATCGCGAAGGAATCGCCAGTTACCTGGAAGTCGTGACCGCGCAAGCCGCGGCGCAGCAGGTGCAATTGGACGAACTCAACCTGCGCAGAAGGCGCTTGCAGGCCAGTGTCAACCTGATCCGCGCACTCGGCGGCGGCTGGGACGCTACCCAAGTGGCCGAACGCTGAAAAATTATTTGTAATAAATTCAAACGGGTGCAACAAATTACGCATTTGTTGATCCAGATCAACATGCGTCAAATGTGTGTCAAAAATGAAACAGAAGATCCTGCTTTATTGGGGTGGTTATTGAAATTGCGATGAACGGGGTGCTACCTTGCGCTCCGGATTAGGCGGGGTGACCTGCCGAATCATTGGTTTCGTTGAGGGATTGGCCCGATACGAAAACGAATTTCAACCCTGAGGAGATCTTCAAATGCAAAAGAAAATCATCGCACTGGCTATCGCTGCTGCCTTTTCTGCACCGGCATTCGCTGATGTGAACATGTATGGCGTTGTTGACGCAGCCGTGGCGCGCGCTTCCGCTGACGGTCAGAAGAGCGACCTGCTGGCCGTTTCCGGTGGCCTGTCCCAGTCCCGTATCGGTGCAAAGGCCGCAGAAGATCTGAGTAACGGCATGAAAGCAGTGGTCAATATCGAATACGGTCTGGATACGCAATCCAACACTGCAATCGGTTCTGGTGGCGTGGGCAATACGAACGTTATTGCACGTCAGCAAATGCTGGCCCTGGCTGGCGGCTTCGGCACCGTTGCGACCGGCTACCTGCAGACCACCGGATATGACTTTGCAGTCAAGTTCGATCCGACCGCCGATTCTCTGGTATCCCCGCTGCAAAGCATGACCGGTGCCAACGGCTTCCTGATTGGCTCCGCTGCAGGTGCAGCTCGTGCTCAACGCGCATTGGCCTATATTTCTCCGAACATGAGCGGCTTTACCGTTGCCGTGAACTATGCCACTGCGCTGGCTGGCGTGGGTAACCTGACGGTTGCTTCCAACCTTGCCGACGTCAAGACTTCCGCAACATTGGCTTCCGTCAACTACGACTGGAACGCGCTGTCCGTCGGCGGCGTGTACGCCAAGACTTCCGCTCCTACAGCGACACCTTCAACAACTGATTACGCTCTGGGTGCATCTTACGATCTGAGCGTAGTCAAGCTGTTCGGTACCTACCAGCAGACCAAAACGGATGCCGCGGGTGTTGCTGGCACTGCCAACAAGGCGATGTCCTTCAGCGCCTTGGCCCCGGTCGGCCCTGGCTCGGTGCTGTTCAGCTATGCCAAGTCGACCCTTGGTACTGTCACCAGCCAGAACGGCAGTGGTTACACCGTGGGCTGGCTGCAAGGTCTGTCCAAGATGACAACTGCTTATGCAACAGTGACCAAGGTGAGCAACGGCTCGGCTGGTACCCAGTACAGCGTGATCAACAATGCGCTGGCGGGCGGTGCGATGACTGCTGGTGGCAGCTCTACCCTGTTCGCGGTCGGCCTGAACAAGAAGTTCTGATCAGGCTTCAGCGTAGCGAGCCGGTTCAACCGGCGTAGAACTGAACGGCCACCTTCGGGTGGCCGTTTTTATTTGACAGTGCAACTTCGATTGCCTAGATTGTCGCCATTCGCCTCAGGAGATCATCATGCTGAATCTGGACCGTCTCATCATCGAATTCGATAAAGGATTGCGCACGCTGTTTGCCGCTGCGCCGACCGCTCGCCCTTATCCCGATGCGAACATCGCCGATACCGAGATGAGCGAAGCGGAAAAGAAGCATGCCGCGGCGCTGATGCGCATCAACCATACCGGCGAGATCTGTGCGCAGGCCTTGTATCAGGGGCAGGCGCTGACCGCACGCGATCCCGCGGTGCAGGAGAGACTGAATCATGCCGCGTGGGAAGAGACCGAGCATCTTGCCTGGACTTCGCATCGCGTGCATGAACTGGGCGGGCGCCTGAGCCTGCTCAATCCGTTCTGGTATACCGGTTCGCTCGCGCTGGGCGCCCTGGCCGGCGCGCTGGGCGACAAGTGGAACCTGGGATTCCTGGCCGAGACCGAGCGGCAGGTTGGCGCCCACCTGCAGAGCCACCTGGACGGTCTGCCGAAACAGGATGCCAAGAGCCGCGCCGTGGCGCAGCAGATGTATGTGGATGAAGTCGGGCACGCCGATATGGCGCTGGAACTGGGGGCGGCGGAACTGCCGCTGCCGGTGAAGCTGGCGATGCGCGGGATGTCGAAGGTGATGACGAAGACGGTGTACTGGGTTTGACCGTCATTCCGGCGCAGGCCGGAATCCAGCGACTTGCCCGCATGCGGGCTTAGTCGAATGGCTAGTTGTTATATCAAAGACGCAAGGGCTATCCTTCCACGATCTCGAAATCGTGCGTCACCTTGGCAGTCTTTCCCAGCATGATGGAAGCCGAGCAGTATTTGTCCGCGGACAGTTTGATCGCGCGCTCGACTTGTTCGCGCTTGAGGTCTTTGCCCGTTACTACAAAGTGCAGGTGAATCTTCGTGAACACTTTGGGATCGGTCTCGGCTCGGTCGGACTGGATATCGACCACGCAATCGGAAATGAGCTGCCGCCCTTTTTTCAGGATGGTCACCACATCGTAAGCAGTACAGGCGCCGGTGCCGATCAGCAGCATCTCCATCGGCCTCGGCCCCAGGTTGCGTCCGCCGCCTGCAGGGGGGCCGTCCATCAGGACGGCGTGGCCGCTCTCCGTCTCGCCGAGAAAGGAAACCTCTTCTACCCATTTGATGCGTGCTTTCATTTGACACCCCGTTGATTGATCCAGTTGGCCGGTTCTGCAGTGAGCCGGCAGTCAGTTCCCGCGCATTGTCGACGAAATTGCCAGATTACCGCCATCACCCGCAAGGACTATCCTTGTGCCAGGCCGGACGACGGGAAAGTGCGGTCATGATTTTAGCCGATACCAGAACATCCCGATCAATTCGTGCAGGAAAATCCTGCTGTCCAGCAAGGCGCTGGCGCTGGGGATGAAGGCCAGCAAGTCGATGCGGTAACGCGTGGTGTAGGCGGTCGGCGCGGGGACGACCTGGAAGCCGGCGGCCTGGAACGCCTGCACCGCACGCGGCATGTGCCAGGCATGGGTGACGAGGTAGATGCGCCTGATGCCATCCTGCTTGAGCACTTGCATGCTCAGCCGGGCATTCTCCAGCGTGTTGTCCGAGGCTCCCTCCGCCCAGCGCACGGGCACGTTGAATTCCCTTTCCAGTACCTGCTTCATCTGCTCGGCCTCGGACGTGCTGTTGCCCAGCGGGGAACCACCTGTGGTCAGGATGGGTTTGCCTGTCTCGCGATACAGCTTGGCGGCGTAGCGCAGGCGTTCCAGCGTCTCTTTCTTTACCGTATCGCCGCCGTATTCCGGTGCGCGAAAATTGGTGCCGCCCCCCAGCACCACGATGGCATCCGCCAGCGGTTTCCGGGTATCGACGGCATAAGGCTGGCCTTCCAGTCCTTGCAGCATCGCCTCGGCGAAGAACGGCGTGGAAAGCAGCCACAGCAGCGCCACAGCGGTGCCGAGCAGCAAGCGCGCGATCAGCGGACGTTTGCTCCACAGCCATAATCCGAGGACTGCGACGAGCAGCAAATCGAGCGGCGGCAGCAGGAAGGCGCTGATCAGATTGGTGACGAACCAGGTCATATATTCAAGCCTCGGTGGAAATGGATTTGCGGGCAGCCGGATCGACCGGCCCGTCAGCGCACCATTATCGCAGAAGGCCGAAAAATGGCCGAACGCGTCACAATAAAATCATCTGCGTGTCATTAAAGTTTCGCATGCGCCGGCGACACTGGCCGGCATGAAGAGTCTGCTCAAATACTGGCGCTGGTACATACCGCTGCTGTTGTGGAGTGCAGATGCCCATGCTTGGGGACTCTACACCCATGTCTACTTCGCCCAACTGCTGCTGTGGGCGGTCCCGCTCACCGACCCGCGCTACCGCCGTGCGATCAAGTCCTTCCCCAGGCTGGTGCTGGCCGGCGCCTGCCTGCCGGATCTTGCGCTGTTGAGCGAACAATCCTGGGGCGAACCGTTCTCGAGCACGCATCAATGGCAGCGTGCGCGCAAACTCCTGGACGATGCCCGGAGCGACGAGGAATATGCACTCTCGCTGGGCTTCGTCAGCCACTTGCTGGTCGACGTGATTGCGCACAACCACTTCGTACCCGCGCACGAGAAGATGTGGGGAAATATCCCGGTGCTGACCCATGCCGCATGCGAGTGGGCGATGGACATGCACATCCGTGCGCAGCTGTTTGCCGAGCCGGCCGAACTGATGCAGACGCACCGTGCCGAACTGGCCGAATATGTCGCGCAGCATTTTTCCTGTCCGCCGAGCCTGGCGCGGCGCGGCGTCGGCATGCTGGCCGGTGCGGAGAGCCTGCTGCGTTTCAGCCGTCTGTCGCATCTGTGCTATCGCGGTGCGCGCTGGCTCGATGCCGGGATGCAGCGCCGCTTCAACTATTACCTGAGCGAGACCGGTGCGCGGCTGACCCACATCGACCGCATCCTGCTGGGAGAAGCGCCGGTGTGGGATGCCAATCCGCATGCCGATGATCCTGTTGTGCGCCGGCGCATCGAGCTGGTCAATCCGCTGCAGTTGCGGCATCGCATGCCGCTGCCGCAGGACGTGTTCAGCGAGGCCTAGGCCGCCGCCCGTGCCAGCTTGAACTGGCCGAGCGTCTCGAACAGGGCTTTCGATGCATTGGCCAGGCTCAGCATCTCGTTGCGCGCCTGTTCGATGTCGGTGGCGGTGCTGGCGCTGATGGTGGCAACCGAATTGATGTTGAGCGAGATGTTCTCCCCCGCTGCCGACTGGTCTTCGGTGGAAGAGGCGATCTGGCGCATCATCTCCGTGACGATGAGTACGGATTCCTCGATCCGGTGCAGCAGTTGTCCCATGTTCTCGCCGTGCAGCACGCCCTGAGCCACTTCCTGCTTGGCCAGCGTCATGGCCTTGGTCGCCTGGTCGGTTTCGCTCTCGATCAACTGCACGATCTTGGTGATATCCGAGGTCGCGCTGGTGGTGCGTTCCGCCAGCTTGCGCACCTCGTCCGCCACCACCGCGAAGCCGCGTCCCTGTTCGCCGGCACGCGCCGCCTCGATGGCGGCGTTGAGTGCCAGCAGGTTGGTCTGCTCGGCGATCTCCTTGATCATGCTGCTGACGCTGCCGATACGCTGGATCGCATGGTTCAGCTCGTTCATGGTCTTGACCGAGGAACTGACGGTCTGGTCGATCTGCCCCAGGGCGAGGATGGTGGACTTGCCGGTCTCGCCGCCGGATTGCACCAGCGTCAGGGTCTGCTTGGCGGCGGAAGAGGCATTCGCCGCGTTGGTGGCGATCTTCTTGATGGTGTTGCCCATGGCATCGATGGCATCGCTCACCTGGAACACCTTGGCCGACTGCTCCTTGGCGTTGGCGGTGACCGAGTGCGCCATCTGGCTGACTCCGTGCGCCGTCTTGTGCGTCTGATTGGCCGAGACGTGCACCTCGTGCAGGATGGTCTCGAAACGCGCGATGAAATTGTTGATCGTGCTGGACAGGTGGCTGATCTCGTCGTTGTTGTATGCGGTCAGCCGCCGGCTCAGGTCGCCGTTGTGCAGGTGGTTGATCTCGCCGACGATGTCTTCCAGGCGCTTGCGCAGGTTGCGGCCGAACAGGGTCTCGGCGACCACCGTGATGATCCCCAGCGCGACCAGCGGCAGCAACACCACCCACAGCACCTTGCTCATCACCGCCTCTATCCTGTGTTCGGACTCGGACTCGGCTGCCTTGTTCACTGTGGCCAGCTTGTCCAGCTGCTGCACCATCGGCGCGAGGTACATGCCGTACATTGCGTCGGGGATCTGCAGCGCATCGTTCGGGCTGGTCGTCGCGATCTTGATCGCGTTCCTGAAGCCCTGGACGTAGGCGTCCCATTGCTTGGATATGGTTGTCAGTTGCTCGTGCAGGTCGGGCTGCGGCGAAGCATCGTCGACTCGCTGCAACAGATCCCGGATGTGGGCATCGGCTTGATCCAGCTGGGTTGCGGTCTCGCCCAGGATCGGATCGCCGCGGCTGATTGCCAGCGCGGTTGCCTTGATCTCGATCAGGCTCTTGTCCATCAGCTGCATGGTCTGGCTGGTGTGGAATTCCTGGCGCAGCTGGTTCAGGTTGATCATCACGAAAGCGATGACGGTGACCATGCCGAAAACCGAGATGCCCATCATCAAACGCAGCTGTTGCTGCAGGGTCAGTGTCTTGAGCAGTGAGATGGAACGCATGTTCGGGACCTCCGAAATAGGGAATGGCGGATGGACGGGATCAGACCAGGACGAAGGACAGCCCGGCGACGGCAGCGCCGAGCGCGGCGCCGGCCAGCACGTCGCTGGGGTAGTGCAAACCGAGTATCGGGCGCGACAGCCCCACCAGCACGCTGAACGGCAGCACCAGCCAGACCAGCGCGGGGAAATAGGCGACCGCGACGATGCCGAACCCCACGGCGTGCATCGTGTGCCCGGACGGAAAGCTGAACTGGTCGAGTGTTTTGCCGACGCAGACGATGGCGGGATAGACGTTGAACGGGCGCGGGCGCAGCGTCTTGCCCTTGATGAACTTGTACAGCGCGGTACCGACCAGGCCGACCGCGATCATGTGCACCACCGCGGGCAGGGCGGCGCCCTGATATTGCAGCAGCAACACGATCATCAGCACATACCAGAACACGCCGTCGCCCAGGCGGCTGACGAGGCGGAACAGGTTGCGTACCGTGAAGCTGCGGCTCTGCCGGTTGCAGAACGCGCACAGCTCCATGTCCCAGGTCTTAATCTGTTGCAGGGGAAAGTTCAGGTTGGACATGTTGAGCTCCCTGTTTGCGGACGATGTCGACCAGCACGGCTTCCATTTCGCCCATGATGTGTTCCCAGGTCAGCGACTCCACCGTCTGCCGCGCGGCGAGGCGCAGGCGCTGCACGCGGTCCATGTCCGAGACCAGGGCGCGTGCCTGGGTCACGAACGCATCGGTGTCGGCGAAGGGGACCAGCAATCCGTTCGCGTCGTGCTGGATGTGCTGCCGTGCGGCGGCGTAGTCGTAGGCGATGGTGGCCAGGCCGCTGGCCATCGCTTCGACGGTGACGTTGCCGTAGGTCTCGGTCAGGCTGGGATACAGGAAGATGTCGCCGGAGGCATAGTGCTGTGCCAGCGGTTCGCCGGTCTGCATCCCGGCGAAGATCACGTGCGGATGCTGTTTTTCCAGCTCGGCGCGGGCGGGGCCGTCGCCGACCATCACCAGCCGGGCTTGCGGGTTGACCTTGCGCATTTGCTCGAACGCCTGGATGACCACGTGCAGGTTCTTCTCGGGCGCGATGCGGCTCACCAGCATGACGACCGGCGTGTCTTCGCCGGCGTTCCAGGAAGTGCGCAATTCATTGCTGCGCTTGGCCGGATGGAACAGTTCCGCATCCACGCCGCGCGAGACCACCAGTACGTCCTTGTAGCCCTCGAACTCGAGCTGCTGTTGCAGCGAAGCGGTGGGGACCAGCGTGCAGGCCGCCTTGTTATGGAAGTGGCGCAGATAGGCGGCGATGGGTTTTTTCAGCAAGCCGACGCCGTAGTGCTGCGTGTAGCTGTGGAAGTTGGTGTGAAAATCGGTGGTTACCGGAATGTCCAGCTTGCGCGCGGCCGACAGCGCCGACCAGCCCAGCGGGCCTTCGGTGGCGATGTGCACGATGTCCGGGCGTTGCAGCTTCCACAGGCGCACCAGCAGGCCCTTGGCGGGCAGGCCGGATTTCAGTTCGGGATAGCCCGGGATGGGCATGCCGCTTACCAGCGTTTCCTCGTAGCCGTCCTCCTTGGCTGCCACGTCCTGCCTGGACTGGCGCGGGCGGATCATGTGGATGCGGTGCCGGCGCCGGCGCAGGCCTTGCACCATGCGCCCGATGGTGATGGCAACGCCGTTCACTTCGGGCAGGTAGGTTTCAGTGACCAGCGCGATGTTCAGTTGCGCCGGCGAATTGAGGTTTTCGTTTGGTGTATTCATACGGTGCATGCTGCCGCGCGCGTATGAATATTTGATTAAATTTTCTTGAAGAGTTGATGAACTGGATGTGGCCGCGGCCGCTGCTCAAGCCGTCAGCACCAGTCCCCATACCACCAGTACATTGATCAGGCTGACCAGCACCGCCGAGCTGCCGATGTCCTTGGCGCGCTTGGCGAGATCGTGGTTCTCCAGCGAGATGCGGTCCACGGTGGCCTCGATGGCGGAATTGAGCAGTTCGATCACGATCACCAGCAGCACGCTGGAGATCATCAAGGCCTTGCCGAGATGGCTCACCGGCAGCCACAGCGCCAGCGGGATCATGACGATGGCGAGCAGCACTTCCTGCCGGAACGCATCTTCATGCTTGTATGCGGCGCGAAACCCGGCCAGCGAATAACCGAAGGCGTTCCACAAACGCACCAGACCTGTCTTACCCTTGTACGGACTTTCCATCGAACGGCTCCTGAAATGAACGACATCAATGTGCTGCGGCAATATAACAGCAAGGCCTCCCCGCCAAAAAGAACGCGCACCGGACCGCGTGCGCGTAACGGGAGGAGAAACGCAATCGGGAATCAGGCGGCCTTCCGCATGAAGTGCTTGGCGTAGCGGGCGTTCATGCGCGATACCGGCATCAGGATGAACAGGTCGGCGCAGTTGAAATCGGGATCCCATGCCGGCTCGCCGGCGACGTAGGCCCCCAGGCGCAGGTAGCCCTTGATCAGCGGCGGGATGGTGACATCCAGATTCTGGTTCAGCGATTCCAGCGGCAGGCGGCAGTGCGGGAAGACGTGATATTCGGCGGGTGCGCCGTGCAGTTTGTGCACCTTGTTGTAGACGCTGGCGGCGTAGTGGCCGCCGTCGCCCATGCTGATGCTGGCGCAGCCGATCAGGTATTCATGGCCGTGCTTGCCGATGTAGTCGGCCAGGCCGCTCCACAACTGGGTGATGGTGGCGCCGTCGCGGTAATCGGGATGCACGCAGGAGCGGCCGACTTCGACCATGCGGTCGCGCAGGTGCATCAGGCGCGACAGGTCGAACTCGGTCTCGGAATAGTAGCCGCCCGCGATCGCCGCCTGCTCCGGCGGCAGGATGCGGTAGGTGCCGACGACCTTGTCGTTGCCGTGGTCGCGCACCAGCAGGTGGTCGCAGAACTCGTCGAAACGGTCGATATCCAGGCCCAGTGCGGCGCTGGGCAGATTTGCGCCCATCTCTTCGGCGAAGACCTTGAAACGGATGCGCTGGGCTTCCGCCACTTCGGCGACCGTACGTGCCAGGCTGAAAGTGAGCCTGCCGGGTGTTTCGCGCTGCTCTTGCTTGATCAGGTCCAGCATTGTGTTCTCCCGTTGAGTTGATGGGAGCAGATTAGCGAGCGGATATTGCAGCGGGGTTAAGGGAATATGAAAAATTGATGAAGTCACTTGGCCTGATGCTGCGGGGCTTCGTGGGCGAGCGACGGATAGAGCAGGACGCAGTACAGCGACTGGAAATGCTGTTCGGCTTCCATGCGCGCGATGGCATGTGCGGGATCGGCGGTCTGCGGCGGCATGACGGGGGCGGCATGCATGTCGGCCAGTGCCATGCCGATGTGGTGCCGCACGGAGCTGGTGAGGACGCGCCGGTCGGTGCCGCTCGCCTCCAGCGGCGGGGTGGCGACGAGACGGACATGCAGCTCCGGTTCGCTCAGGATGTTCCACATCGAGGCGCCGAAGGATATTTCGTCGATATAGGCCGCTGCCATGCTGTGCGCGCCGTGCCTGTCCTGATACCGGATGGCGACGGGGTGCACCTGTGCGCCGGCGTCGATGGCGGGTTGCAGCAGCGAGGAATGGAAATGCGCCACCCCGGTGCCGTCGGTGGTGGTGCCCTCGGGGAAGATCGCGAGGCAACCGCCGCGCTGCAGCAGCTCGACCAGCTGCACGTTGATGCGCGCCGCGGAGCGTGCCTTGCCGCGTTCGATGAACAGGGTCTGCGCGCGCGCACACAGCCAGCCGATCACCGGCCAGCGTCGCACTTCCGATTTGGCGACGAAACGCATCGGCACCACGGCATTCAGCACGAACACATCCAGCCACGAGATGTGGTTGGTGACGATGAGGCCGTGCCGCAGCGAGTGCAGCGGATCGCTGTCGCCGATCTCGATGCGCACGTTGAAGATGTCCAGCAAGCCGGACGACCAGCGCTGCAGGATGCGCCGCTGCAGCGCCTGGCCGAACCATGGATAGGCCACGGCCAGGGCGAGGCCGTAGCCGATGTGCAGCGCAAGGCGTACGGCGCGGAACAGGGCGATGAATCGTCTGGCCAAGTCGCTCTCCCGCTTCACGCTGCCGACAGCACGGAGAACACCGAGAAGGTGCACAGGTAGTCGAGCGCGCCGCCGATGCCGCAGGTGAGCAGCAGGCTGCGGATGCTGGGCGAAGTTTTTTCAGAGACGGCTGCGATTCCTGCGGCGGACTTTCTCATGGCATGCTCCTTGGGGTCGGTTGGCTGCGTTGCTCGATGAACAGGCTGTTGCCGGCGGTCTTCTTGGCCATCTTCTTGGCGTCGGTCATGGCGGCGGAAACCTCGTGATGCGACATGAACAGACCGGGCTGGATCTGTGTCGCACCGATGGACAGGCTGGTGAGCGGATGGAACTTGACGGTGCCGTCGCGCCCCTCGCTGCTGTATCCGCCCGCGGCCAGGTGTTCTTCCTGGAACATCAGCCCGGCGGCCTGCTCGAACGAGCGCAGCGCCTGCTCGCAACGGCTGCGCCAGTCGCGGCTCTGCATCAGCAGGATGAAATCGTCGCCGCCGATGTGGCCGATGAAATCGAGCTTGGGGTCGCAGGCCCAGCTGAGGATGCGGCCGGTGAGCTGGATCATCTCATCCCCCTTGCGATAGCTGTAGGTGTCGTTGAAGGGCTTGAAGTGGTCCAGGTCGCAATAGCAGGCGACGAAAGAGGTGTCCGCCTGCAGCAGGCGCTCGATGTGCTCGTTGATCGGCACGTTGCCGGGCAGCAGCGTGAGCGGGTTGGCGTAGCGTGCCGCTTCCAGCTGCATCTGCGTCAGTTCGCGCAGCAGGTCCTGTCCGGAGGCGACGCCGATATAGCGCCCGTTTTCGGTGATGATGAAACCGTCGGCGAAATGGCGGCTGTCGGCCTCGGCGAGGAAGTGGCTGAGTTCCTCGATGGGCATGCTTTTCTCCACCAGCAGCGGTTCCCCCGCAATCAGCCCCCCGCAGGGTTTCCGGCCCATCAGTTCGCGCTGGTAGGGCTTGGCGAAGCGGTCGATGAACTGGTAGCGGTTGATCAGCCCATGCGGCTTGCCGCCCTTGACCACCGGGATGATGCGCAGGGCGGGGTTGTCGGTGAAGCGCTGGAACACGTGGTCGTTCAGGGTCTCGGGATGCACCGGCTCGACGTAGGTCAACAGCTTGTGCGCGCTCATCTGCGAACGCCGGTTCAGTTCGGCCTTGGGGAAAACGGCGATGTTGGTCGAGTTGATGATGCTGCTGGTCTCGGCGGAGGCCAGCAGCGGCGGCGTCGGGCTGGGGCGCGCGATGAAATAGCCCTGGCCCAGGGCGATGCCGATGTCCTTCACTACGCGCAGCTCGGCTTCGGTTTCGACTCCTTCGGCGATGACATGCGTGCCGCAGCTCTCGGCGATGTGCTGGATGGATTTGAGGAACTGCAGCTTGATCGGGTCGTGGTCCACCCCCTGCACGAAATGCATGTCGATCTTGATGAATTCGGGGCGCAGTTCCGACCACAGGCGCAGGCTCGAGAATCCCTCGCCCAGGTCGTCGATGGCGATCTTGAAGCCCATCGAACGGTAGTGCAGCAGCGCATTGCGCATGCCTTCGAAATCGAAAGTCGGCTGGTTCTCGGTGATCTCGATGATGACCCGTTCCGGGTCGAGGCCCAGCTGGTTCAGGAAGGACTGCGTCTGGCCGTTCTTGAAGCTCGGGTTGGTCAGGGTCAGCGGGCTGACATTGAGGAACAGGTTGCCGGGCAGGTTGAGCCGGGCGAATGTTTCCAGCACGGTCTGGCGCGACAGCATCTCCAGTTCCAGCTGCAGCCCCTGCTGTTCCGCGGCGCCGAACAGGTTGATCGGGGAATGCAGCGGACTGTCCGCCGGACCACGTATCAATCCCTCGAAGCCCAGGAACTCGCCGCTCTTGAGATCGATGATGGGTTGGAACAGCGCGCTCAGGCGTCGCTGTTCCAGGATTTCGCGGAGAGGCGTCATGGCTTGCTCCTTGATGCGCGGCAAGGTTAGTCTTGCCAGAAACTGTGCACGGGCGGTGGTGCGGTACTTTTCGACAGGTAGAATGCCGAGCATGGAGTCCTCCTGCTAGCCTGATTTGGGAGCGGACGATAACTCCGGCTTGTTACGCGAATATGACGGGGAAAAGATGGCGATACTTGGCTTGCGGCACCGACCTTCCGGCATGAATGCATGTTTTGCCGGCAAGGGACTGCCATTCGCGGATTACGTGTCGCAAACGCAAGCGATGCTGCGGCG
>JAJZUH010000167.1 GCA_021847165.1 Pseudomonadota bacterium | reverse complement strand
ATGTGGACGATGAAATGTCCTTCCTTGAGTTCAGGGAGAAACTCCCCTTCCATGAATGGAAGGGTTGCGATACCCCCAAGCGTGGCAATTACGGTGAATAGGACAATGCTGCGGAAATGCCTTTCAACGTGCAATAGGAGCGATCGATATCTTGTTTTGAGCCAGCGTACAATCGGCGGCTCATGTTCCGGCAGTACATGATTTCCGAGCAGAAGCATGCAAAGGGCTGGTGTAACGGTCAATGCCACGGCAAGCGAAGCCAGCGTAGCCAGAATATAGGCCATGCTCAATGGCGAAAATAATCTGCCGGCAACCCCTGACATCGATAGTACCGGCGTGAAAACCAGCGCAATCGCCAAAGTGGCATAGACCACGGCGCTTCGAACTTCCAGAGTGGCGTTGAGAATGACGTCAAAGGAGGGCCTGGGCTGGGCGAGATGATGATTTTCCCGCAACCTGCGATAAATGTTTTCCACCACGATCACCGCATCATCCACAAGCAATCCGATGGCGATGGCAAGTCCGCCCAGTGTCATGGTGTTGAAACTCAATCCCTGGTATTCCATCACTATGGATGCAGTCAGAAGGGAAAGGGGGATCGCGGTCAGGGAAATCGCAGCGGCACGAAGATTGAGCAGGAACAGGGTCAGCACCATGATCACCAGAACGGCTCCGATGATCAATGAGTGACTCATGTTGCGAGTTGCAATCCGGATGAAGTTGGCGGGCCGGAATACCGTATGCAAGACGATGCCCTGATTCGAAAGCCCTGGTGCAAGGACTTTCAGCTCCTGTTCGATATGCTCGGTGACCTTCTGCGTGTTGGTGCCGTACTGTTCCGATATCACCAATTGTACGGCAGGGGTGTTCATGATCGATGCAGCACCGATGGCTGTGGCGGGCGCATCGACGATTCTTGCAATATCGCCCAAGGTGATGTTCGCACCGTCACTGTGAGCGATGACTGTAGCAGCGATCTCGCTTGGGTCGAGTGACTGTCCTTCGCTCTGCAATACGATCCGCTGGTTGGCATTGTCGATCACTCCTGCGCCCCTGATCCCGGTCGCGGCTCGCGCTGAAGCAAGCACTTCGTCGATGCTCAGGTCATATTTGACCAGTTTCTCCGGGCGGACCTGAATCTGGATCTGCTTTTCTTCTCCGCCGAATACGGCCACATTCGATACGCCCGAAACGGCAAGCAGATCCGGCTTCAGGGTCCAGTCGGCAATCGTGCGCAATTCCATGAGCGAATGCCTGTCGGAAGTCAATCCGATCGTCAGCGCGACACTTGTAGAGGAGCTCATCGGGGACATTGCGGGCGGGCGCACGCCTTGAGGCAATCTGGCAGTGGTCAGGCGTTCCGCGATGACCTGGCGGTCATGGTAGATGTCGCTGCCGGGTTGAAAAACCACGGTGATGACCGAGAGTCCCTGAATTGAGCTTGAGCGTAATGCCTGAATTCCGGGTGCGCCGTTGATCACATTTTCAATGGGCTGGGTGACCAGGATCTCCACCTGTTCAGCGGATAATCCCATGGCTTCCGTCTGGATGACCGTCTGCGGCGGGGCGAATTCGGGAAATACATCGAATTTGGCATCCGGCAACGTGTAAAGGCCATACAGGAAGAGAAGGCAGGCGAGCGCAATGACCACGCCGCGATAACGCAAGGAAAAGCGTACTATTGCGGCCAGAATTCCGGAAGTATGCATCAGTCCTGATCGCCTTCGTCGTCACCTGACTGGATCTGAGCATGAAACTCTTGTGAAAGCAGTTGCTGCGCCCCGGTCACCACCACCATTTCGCCAGGTTCGAAGCCCTTGAATGCGAACCACCCCGCTGCCATGGGCGCATCCATTGGCACTGCCCGCCTCACGAAGCTCCCCGGTTTCTGCCGAACGTAAACCCAGGCCGATCCCTGCTGCCAAACCACAGCGGAAGCGGGAATAACCACGCCTTCCTGGGATAGCCCTACAGGCAGGGAAGCGCTGACCGTCATTCCGGGAAGCAAATTGGAGGACTGCGCATGGAAGAAGAAACTCAGGCCCTGGAATTTGGCATCCGTTTTCGGGGAAGACGACACCAGGCTGGCTTTTATCCCGCTATTTCCATCTGCCTGAATTTCAGCAGTGGCGGGCGCTTCAGGAATGGCAACCCCTGAAGATACCGTGATCTGAATCAATACTTCTTTCCCATCCGCCAACTGCCTGAAGAGCGCGGTATCATTCACCACTGTCCTGACGATGGCGTTTCCCCATTGCAGCCTGGCATCATTTATAACCACATTAAGCGCTTCCCGTGTCGCCTTAGAATTAGCCTCGTCGATCCGCCACGTGCTTTCGGCTGCCTGAAGTGCCTTGTCCGACACATTGTGCCCGTCATCATGCAATGATTTAATCCTCAGGTATTCCTGTCTGGAAATTTCCAGGGCAGCACGGGCCTTCTCCAATTGGGACCGGGACATGATGATCCGGTTTCTCAAATCGAGCAGGCTTTGTGTCGACAGCACCGTGCCGTACGCCACTACAGCTTGCCGATGAGTGGCCGGTTTGAGCGGAGCGGCCTGGATCGCGCTGCGTTCAAGAGCGGCCTGATCGAGCTTGACTGTTCCGCTCGACGCCGAAATTTCGCCTGCCAGAACAGGCGTTGCCATGGTAATCAGGAGGATTGCGAGGATCGGTTTGGCTTTCATTGTTCTTCCTGGCGGGGATCTGTTGTCTGAGTAACCGGAATGGGCGCTGACGGAAATAGCGGGCGCTGAACAGCATCTTCCAGCTTTCCCAGGGCTTGCATCTCGCCGACAATCGCTCCGAGATGGGCGATTTCTGCCGACAGGAGAATATTGTCTGATTCCACAAGCGCAAGCCGGTCGATTTCTCCTATTTTGAACCGGCTTTGCATGGCAGCGTGATTGATTTCCTGATCGCGAAGCAATTTGTCGACGATAGCCATTTTTCTGTCGCTAGCCCGGTAAGCCGCCTGTGCAGAATCAATTTCACCGATCGCACGCGCTTCCAGTGCTGTAAAGGCAGCTGCCGCCTGACGGCGACGCGCCCTGGCTTCGGCTATAGGCCCCTCGTTCTGATTGAGAACCGGCAGCGGGAGGGACAGCCCGAGCATCCAGCCCTGGCCCCAGTCATATCCTGTGCCTAGCTTGATATCCGGATACTGTTTTGCGATCTCGAGTTGCAGCGCGTTCTGACTGGCTGCATATCCGGCCAGCGCGGAAAGGATATCCGAACGGTTCAGGAGCGCCGTCTTGCGTATCGCTTGCGTGGCAAGCATGTTCGGTTTCGGGATCCTTGAAATGCCTTCCAGATCAATCGTGACGCCTGAAAGGCTGGTTATTCCTATGGCTGCGGCCAGTTCGATTCTGGCCTGGTTTTCCCGGGCTTGCAAATCATTCAGAGCCACCAAGTCATTCTGCAACGTAATTTGTGCTTGGGTGACTTCGGGCAGCGAGATTTCGCCTGACTGGAATCTATTTTGCAGCAATCGAACCATTGCTCGCTGCGACATAACCTGCAATTGCAGGATATCTGCTTCAGTTTTTGCAGCATACAGGCTGACCATACTTGACCTGACGCGGCTGTAGACATTCCAGGTACTGGAGGCGAGATCGAAGCGTGCGGAATCGGAAAGATGCTTTGCCTCCTTCATGCGATATCCACGCTTGCCCGCGGTCTCGATTGGAATGCCCAGATTCCAGAAGAGCCCCCAGGGCTCCACCCCCTTGGGTTCCACGGTATTTTGCTGGGCGGAGAAACCCAGGCTGGGATTGGGGCGCATCCCTGCCG
>JAJZUH010000166.1 GCA_021847165.1 Pseudomonadota bacterium | reverse complement strand
CCGAGGTGCAGGTCGGGCGCAGTGGGATCGAAACCTGCCTTGACGCGCAACGGACGCCCTTGCGCCAGTTTTTTCTCCAGTTCGGATGCGAGCAGCAATTCGTCGCTGCCGCGCTTGATTTGATTGAGAATTTCCTGTTGATCCATGTCGAAAGACCGCTTGTCTGTCACTTGTTCGTCGCTTGAGCGGGTTTTGAGGGGTTGCTGCTTTCTGTTAAAGTGGCGCCCTAAAATTCAATAAGTCATTGTGTTTGCCGATAAAGATGCACGGCCATTCACAGGCTACACCGCCTTGGGAGGCGCGAATGTTACCGCAAAACACCTTGTCGCACGCGCACAAAATGAAGCTGCGATGGTTCGTCACCTTGTCCAGCCTGCCTTTGCTGGGGGTGGTGACGGCTTTCGGCATCATGCCGCAATCGGATGTGATCTCCGGTGCGCAACAGACCGTGATCGAGGATATCGCGCTGCCTTCCGCTGCGGCGGTGGCCACCAGCGCAACCAGCTTCTGGCGCAACGAGCGCATCCAGCGCGGCGACACCGTCGCCGAACTGTTGCGGCGGCTCAATGTGGAAGACCAGGCCGCCAGCGATTATCTGCGCAAGAACAAGGCCGCCGAAGGATTGCGCCGGCTGTCCGTGGGCAAGGAAGTCCAGGCCGAGACGGACGCCAACGGCGCGCTGCTGGCCCTGCGCTATCCGGACAGCGACGGCAACCAGGTGGCCATCGAGAAGAATGGCGACGGGTTCAAGATGCGCACCCTGCCCGCAGTGACGGAGAAACGCATCCAGATCCGCACCGGCGAGATCAAAACCAACCTGTTCGCCGCAACCGACGAAGTGGGCCTGCCCGATCCGGCCGCCAACCAGCTGGCCGACATCTTCGGCGGCGACATCGATTTCCACCGCGATCTGCGCAAGGGTGACAAGTTCACCGTGATCTACGAGATGAACTACATCAACGGCGAACCGGCCCGTACCGGCCGCATCCTTTCCGCCGAGTTCATCAACCACGGACATGCGTTCCGTGCCGCGTATTTCCAGACCACCGAGTACACCGGCGACTATTACTCGCCCGAAGGCAAGAGCATGCGCAAGGCCTTCCTGCGTTCGCCGCTGGAGTTCTCCCGTATCAGCTCCGGATTCAGCCTGTCGCGCTTCCATCCGATCCTGAACAAGTGGCGCTCGCATAAGGGCGTGGATTACGCCGCCGCGATGGGCGCCAAGGTCAAGGTCACCAGCGACGGCGTCGTCTCCTTCGTGGGCAAGCAGGGCGGCTATGGCAATGTGGTGATGGTCGATCACCAGGGCCGCTTCTCCACGGTCTACGGGCACCTGTCTCGCTTCGCCAGCGGCCTGCACAAGGGCCAGCGCGTGGGGCAAGGCCAGATCATCGGCTATGTCGGCATGACAGGCCTGGCCACCGGACCGCATCTGCATTACGAGTTCAAGGTGAACGGTGTACAGCGCGACCCGCTGAAAGTGGCACTGCCCGACGGCAAGCCGATCGGCGAATCGCAGCGTACCGCCTTCGGCGCGGCGACCAATGCGCTGTTCGCCCAGCTGGATACCTACCACAATACCCGAATCGCCAATCTCGACTAGGTGAGTACGGCCTCCGACCTCTATATCGGCATCATGTCCGGCACCAGCCTGGACGGGATCGATGCCGCACTGGTCGATCTCTCGCAAGCCTCGCCCCGCCTGATCGCCAGCCATTACGAGCCCTATGCGGGGCCGCTCAGGGAAGCGCTGCTCTCGCTGCACCAGGTCTCGCATAACGAACTGCATCAGGCGCAGCTCACCGCCAACCTCCTGGCACGCGAATACGCCAGTGCCACCCAGGCCTTGCTGCACAAGGCGAAAATGACACCGGGACATGTGCAGGCCATCGGCTGTCACGGCCAGACCGTGCGCCACCGCCCCGAACACGGCTATACCATACAGCTCAACAACCCGGCCCTGCTGGCGGAATTGACCGGCATCCATGTGGTGGGTGATTTCCGCAACCGCGACATCGCAGCAGGCGGCCAGGGTGCGCCGCTGGTTCCGGCCTTCCATGACCGGGTCTTGCGCCATTCCGGCATCCATCGCGTGATCGTCAACATCGGCGGCATCGCCAACCTGACCGACCTCCCCCCCGGCGGTACGACGACGGGGTTCGACTCCGGCCCCGGCAACCTGCTGATGGACGCCTGGATCGCCCGCCACCGGGGCCATGCCTACGACCAGGACGGCGCATGGGCCGCCAGCGGCAAGGTTATCCCCGCCTTGCTGCAGCGCCTGCTGCTCGAGACCTATTTTGCCGCCTCCCCGCCCAAGAGCACGGGGCGCGACCTGTTCAACCTCGCCTGGCTGGAACGGCACCTGACTGGCGAAGAATCCCCGGCGGACGTGCAGGCGACACTGCTGGCGCTCACCGGCGACAGCATCGCCACCGCCGCGCAACGCTTCTGTACCGGCGCCAAAGAGCTCTACCTGTGCGGCGGCGGCGCGCACAACGCAGCACTGGTTTCGCACCTGCAACGCGCATTGCCGCAATGCCGCATCATGAAGACCGAAGCGCTGGGCATCGCCGCCGACTGGATGGAAGCCATCGCCTTCGCCTGGCTGGCCCAGCAGGCCTTGCATCTGCGCCCCGCCAATCTGCCTGCCGTCACCGGGGCGAAGCACCCCTGTGTACTGGGCGCGATCTATCCCGCATAAAACAAAACGGGGCGCTTTCGCGCCCCGTCCTGCTCACAAATTGCTTTCGACTTATGCCGAGAACGATGACCCGCAACCGCAAGTAGTGGTGGCATTCGGGTTCTTGATGACGAACTGGGAACCTTCCAGCCCTTCGGTATAGTCGATCTCAGCGCCGACCAGATACTGGAAACTCATCGGATCGATCAGCAACTGCACGCCGTTCTTGTTCATCACGGTGTCGTCGTCGTTGACCATCTCGTCGAAGGTGAATCCGTACTGGAAACCGGAGCAGCCGCCGCCGGTCACGAACACGCGCAGCTTCAGTTCGGCATTGCCTTCCTCTTCGATCAGTTGCTTCACCTTGTTGGCTGCGCTGTCGGTAAACAGCAGCGGGTCTTGTATATCGGTCACTGTATTCATATTGCCTCCTAAAATGGTTTGATTATGACTCGGCTGCACCGAGTTTGAATGCCACTACCTTGTCTTCCGCTTCCGCCAAATGGATCAGCCTGCCCTCGACGATCGCGCCCAACTGTATCTCCAGCGTCTTATAGTGCACATCACCTGTGACCTTGGCCTTGCTCTGCAGTTCCAGGTATTCCGAGGCGTTCACGGGCCCCACGACGGTGCCATTCACCACCAGATGGGTGACCCTGATCTCGCCATCCACACGCGCATGCTCGCTCAGCACCAAGGTACTCGGCTTGCTCAGATCGGCAATGACATTACCCCTGATTTCGCCATCCACGCGCAAACCGCCGGTAAAACTGACGTTGCCATCGATCCTGGTGCCGGCGCCGACCAGGGAGTCGATACGGTTCTGCGGTTTACTATTCCGACTGCTGAACATGCTTGCCTCTCCTTTACGACGGCAAGTTGACCGTCTGTTGCACCTTGGGTTCCTGCATCCCTTTTTCGAACACCCGCACCTGGACGCTCTCGACCTTCATCTCCGGAGGCAACTTGAAACCCTTGTCCACACGTTGGTAATACTTGAAGCTCAACTGGTAACCCGCCACGTCCGACGGCGAGTCTTCCTGAGGGAATTGTAGCACTACTTTTCTGCCATCTTGCTCGCCGTTGACCACCAGTTGCATATTCCCCTGGAACGCCTTGCCCCGTTGCTGCACGCTCTGCACCAGCAACATGCGACACAGATATTCGCCAGGCAGTGCATCCGGCTCGATCTTCAACCGGTGGATGGACAGCTCCGCTTCGCGCGCCCC
>JAJZUH010000015.1 GCA_021847165.1 Pseudomonadota bacterium | reverse complement strand
ATATCGCCGCCCTTTTGCAAGATATACGGGCGCGCGACGAGCGAGATACTCAACGTAGCGTGGCTCCCTTGCAACAGGCGCAAGGTGCGAGCTTGCTGGATACGACCCCGCTGAACATCGAGCAGGCTGTCCAGGAAGTGCTGAATCGCTACCGTGCGGTGAAGTGAGACGCGCGCAGCACGTTTGCCTCCTCGCCCAGGAGTTATAGATTGCCTTTCACGTTTGTCCTTTCTCCCGCATGCGGGAGAGAGTTAGAGAGAGGGGATTTACGCGGGAGAGGATTGAGGTGAGGGAGCGGGCACGTTGTTTCAAAGGCGGGCGATTTCATTTTTGCCCGCAGGAGTCCAGATAGAGCCTTTCTGTCTGGGTTGACTAACTAACCCCCGCTCATCACGGGATTGTCCTCAAGGTATACCAAAATGACTGCAGAAGCTGATATGGAAAGTTTTGCTTCCCTGTTTGAAGAGAGCCTGAACCGCAAGGAAATGCGCGCAGGCGAATTGATCACCGCCCAAGTCGTTCGCGTCGAGCAGAACGTGGTTGTGGTGAATGCCGGATTGAAATCCGAAAGTTTTATTCCCGTTGAAGAATTCAAGGATGCCCAGGGCAACATCGAGGTCAAGGCCGGGGACTTCACCACTGTAGCGATCGAATCGCTGGAGAACGGCTACGGCGAAACGCGCTTGTCGCGCGAGAAGGCCAAGCGCCTGGCTGCCTGGATCGATCTGGAACAGGCGATGGAAGAAGGCCGCATCGTTGAAGGTTACGTCAGCGGCAAGGTCAAGGGCGGTCTGACTGCCATGGTGAACGGCATCCGTGCATTCCTGCCCGGTTCGCTGGTGGATACACGTCCGGTCAAGGACACCACACCGTACGAAAACAAGACCATGGAACTCAAGGTCATCAAGCTGGATCGCAAGCGCAACAACGTGGTGGTGTCCCGCCGCGCCGTGCTGGAAGCGTCGCAAGGTGCCGATCGCGAGTCTCTGCTGGAAAACCTGAAGGAAGGCGCGATCGTCAAGGGCATCGTCAAGAACATCACCGACTACGGTGCGTTCGTGGACCTGGGCGGCATCGACGGCCTGCTGCACATCACCGACCTGGCATGGCGCCGCGTCAAGCATCCGTCCGAGGTGCTGTCCGTTGGCGACGAAGTCGAAGCCAAGATCCTCAAGTTCGACCAGGAAAAGAACCGCGTTTCCCTGGGCATCAAGCAGATGGGCGACGATCCGTGGAATGGTCTGGCACGCCGCTACCCGCAAGGCACACGCTTGTTCGGCAAGGTGACCAACCTGACCGACTACGGTGCATTCGTGGAGATCGAGCAAGGTATCGAAGGCCTGGTACACGTGTCCGAAATGGACTGGACCAACAAGAACGTACATCCTTCCAAGGTCGTTGCGCTGGGCGACGAAGTCGAAGTGATGATCCTCGAGATCGACGAGCAGCGCCGCCGTATCTCCCTGGGCATGAAGCAGTGCAAGTCCAATCCGTGGGACGACTTCGCGCTCAACCACAAGAAGGGCGACAAGGTTAAGGGCGCCATCAAGTCCATCACCGACTTCGGCGTGTTCATCGGCCTGGAAGGCGGCATTGACGGTCTGGTGCACCTGTCCGACCTGTCCTGGTCCATCCCCGGCGAAGAAGCCGTGCGCAACTACAAGAAGGGCGATGAACTGGAAGCGCTGGTCCTGGCCATCGACGTGGAACGCGAGCGCATTTCTCTGGGCGTGAAGCAGCTGGAAGGGGATCCTTTCGGCGGCTACGTGTCCGGCCACGACAAGGGTGCCGTAGTGACCGGTACCGTGAAGTCGCTGGATGCCAAGGGTGCCGTAGTGATGCTGGAAGGCGACGTGGAGGCCTACCTGAAGGCGTCCGAAGTTTCCGCCGACCGCGTGGAAGACATCCGCAACCACCTGAAGGAAGGCGACACCGTCAAGGCTGTCATCATCAACGTGGACCGCAAGAACCGCGGCATCAACCTGTCGATCAAGGCGCTGGACAAGGCCGATACGGCAGCGGCGATGCAGAAGTTCGCTGCGGAAAACACCAGCAGCGCGGGTACGACCAATCTGGGCGCCTTGCTCAAGGCAAAACTGGATTCCAGCAAGGCTGAAGCGCAATAAGGAGCGGAGATGACACGTTCTGACCTTATCGCCAGGCTTGCGGATCGATACACGCAGCTGCTCGGCAAGGATGCCGAGCTGGCGGTGAAGGTGATTCTGGACAGCATGTCGGCGACCCTGGCGCGCGGTGGACGTATCGAGATCCGCGGTTTCGGCAGTTTTGCCTTGAACTACCGGCCGCCGCGCCTGGGACGCAATCCCAAGTCCGGCGACAAGGTTCAGGTACCTGCCAAATACGTCCCGCACTTCAAGGCTGGCAAGGAACTGCGCGAGCGGGTGGATTATCCTTCTGCCTGATGCAGTTCTGATGTGATCCGATTGGCGGCCTGTCGCAAGATGTGCCGCCAATTTTTTATCTGTTCGTGCTATCGTTGCGCACCATTTTTCAGGTGAAAAATCATCATGCGATACCTGGTCTGGTTGCTGCGTATCATGCTGTTTCTGTTGTTGCTCGGATTTGCCGTCAAGAACGACCAGCCCGTCGTGCTGCGGTATTTCTTCGGGTATGAATGGCAGACTTCGCTGGTTGTCGTGCTGCTGTGTTTCTTTGCGCTCGGCGTTGCCGTCGGCCTGCTGGCCATGCTGGCAACGCTGTTCCGTCAACGCGGCGAACTCTCGGCCGTCAGGCGCGAGTTGAAGCTGAAGAGCAAACTTTCGGAAATCGATGCGCAACGCTCGCCTATTCAACCTCTCTGAGACATTGCACTGATGGATTTCGAACCGTGGATGTTGCTGGTGTTCCCGCTCTTTTTCGGCATGGGCTGGCTTGCGGCACGCATCGACATCAAGGAGTTGATCACCGAATCCAGCGCCCTGCCGCGCTCGTATTTCCAGGGACTCAATTTCCTGCTTAACGAGCAGCAGGACCAGGCCATCGAGGCTTTCATCGAAGTGGTCAAGGTCGATCCGCAGACGGTCGAATTGCACTTCGCGCTGGGCAGCCTGTTCCGCCGCCGCGGCGAAGTGGATCGTGCCATCCGCATGCACCTCAATCTGGTCGAGCGCGCAGACCTGGAGGAGGACAGGAAGCAGCAGGCCTTGTTCGAGCTGGCGCAGGATTACCTGAAGGCGGGCATTCTGGATCGGGCCGAAGCTGCATTCCAGGAATTGCACGGCACGCCTTATGAAAAAGAGGCACTCGATTTCCTGCTTGAGATCTACCAGAAAGAAAAAGACTGGCTCAAATCCATCGACATCAGCCAGCGGCTGACCGTACTGACCGGCGAGCAGCACGGCAAGGAAGCGGCCTTCTATTATTGCGAACTGGCGGCAAGCGAGCTTGCCGCCAAGCAGACCGATGCCGCAGTGGTGCACCTGGAGCAGGCGCTTGCCGTCAATCCGCAGAGCGTGCGGGCCAGCATCATGCTGGGGGACATCGAATTGGCGGCGGGTCGGCCTTCCCATGCCATCGACATATGGAAACGGGTGGAGCAGCAGGATGCGCAATACCTGCCGCTCGTGGCCGAGCGCCTGTTGCAGGCATACCGCCAGAGCGGCGATGAAGCTGCCGGCGTGGCGCTGCTGCAGGGCTATCTGCAGAAATACCCTTCGCTGGATCTGATGAACGTACTGTTCGCAGTTCTCGTCCAGCGCGACGGGGCGGAAGCGGCTTACCTCATGGTACGCAACGAACTGAAACGGAATCCCACCCTGCTGGGTCTGGACAAGCTGCTGGAAGCGCGGCTGCTGGATATTGCAGGCGAGCGTCGCGCCGACCTTGAACTGGTGAAGGACCTGATCTATAAACGTACGCGCGGACTGGCGATGTATCGCTGCAAACATTGCGGATTCAAGGCGCGCCAGTTCTACTGGCATTGCCCCGCCTGCCATAGCTGGGAAAGCTACTCGCCCAGGCGAAGCGAAGAGAACGGAGTTGCGATATGAACGATCCCAGAGTCATCGTTGCCCTGGATTTTCCACAAGCCCGGACCGCGCTGGCATTGGCGCAACGTCTGGAGCCATCGCTATGCCGCGTGAAGGTTGGCAAAGAATTGTTCACGGCGGCCGGACCTCAATTGGTCGAGCAGTTGCAGCAACGCGGATTCGAGGTGTTCCTCGATCTCAAGTTTCACGACATTCCCAACACTACGGCCCAGGCATGCAAGGCTGCTGCGGCCATGGGGGTGTGGATGGTGAATGTGCATGCACTGGGCGGGAAACGCATGATGGACGCTGCGCGCGAAGCGTTGGCGAATGCCGTGCACCGCCCCAAGCTGATTGCCGTCACCGTGCTTACCAGCATGGCGCAGGAGGATCTGCATGGCATCGGCATCAATGCCAGCCCTGCCCAGATGGTTCCGCTACTGGCGGGTTTGGCGCATGACAGCGGACTGGATGGCGTGGTGTGTTCGGCGCAGGAAGCGCCTGTATTGCGCCAGCAATGCGGCAAGGCTTTCTGCCTGGTTACCCCCGGCATACGCCCGGCGAATGCTGAGGCAAACGACCAGTCGCGCATCATGACCCCGCGTGCCGCGCTGGAGGCCGGCTCCAGTTACCTGGTGATCGGGCGCCCGATCACCCAGGCTCCCGATCCGTTGCGGGCACTGCACGATATTTTGAATGAGATAGGAGACATGGCATGAAACTGCCATCGTTCGATAAGGCGAGAGTTCTGGTGGTCGGCGACGTGATGCTCGATCGCTACTGGTTCGGCGACGTGACGCGCATTTCCCCGGAAGCGCCGGTGCCAGTGCTGAAGGTCGGCAAAGTGGACGAGCGTCCCGGCGGTGCCGCCAACGTGGCGCGCAACATCGCCTCGCTCGGGGCACACTGCACCCTGTTGTCGGTGGTGGGTGCGGATGAAGCCGGAGATTGCCTGCAACGATTGCTGACGGAGCAAGGCGGAGTGGAGGCGCTGCTGCACCGCGATGCAACCATTTCCACCATCGTCAAGCTGCGCGCCATCGCCCGCCATCAGCAGTTGCTGCGCATCGATTTCGAGACACCGCCCAGCCACGAGGTGTTGAATGCCAAGCTGGCCGACTTTCATGCCAAGCTGCCGCAGGCCGATGTGGTGGTGCTGTCAGACTATGGCAAGGGCGGACTTGCGCATATCGCCGAAATGATCAAATCTGCGCGCGCAGCGGGCAAACCGGTGCTGGTCGATCCCAAAGGGGACGACTATGCGCGCTATCAGGGGGCGACCCTGCTCACGCCGAACCGGAGCGAGTTTCGCGATGTGGCAGGCGGCTGGAAAGACGAGGCCGAGCTGAGCGCCAAGGCGCAGAAGTTGCGCGGGGAACTGAACCTCGACGCATTGCTGGTCACGCGCAGCGAAGAAGGCATGTCGCTGTTCCGCCGGCAGGATGTGCTGCACGAACCGACCCGGGCACGCGAGGTGTTCGACGTGAGCGGTGCCGGCGATACGGTGATCGCGACGCTGGCGGTCATGCTGGCGAGCGGGGCGGATATGGTCGAGGCGGTACGTATCGCCAACCGGGCGGCGGGTATCGTCGTCGGCAAGCTGGGTACGGCGGTCGTTTCGCGCGAAGAGATACTAGAGGATATGAAGAGCTAGGATTCGGGAACCGGGATTCAGGATCCGGGCGGCCGTGTTTGCCCTCAATCCTGATTCCTGAATCCTGTTTGAAGGAGAAAATATGTACTACGTCGTTACCGGTGCAGCCGGTTTTATCGGGTCGAACATCGTCAAGGCGCTTAATGAGCGCGGTGAGACCAATATCATCGCAGTCGACAACCTGAGAAATGCGGACAAGTTCAGGAATCTGACCGATTGCGAAATTGCGGACTATGTCGACAAGGAAGACTTCGTCGGGATGCTGCAGGACGGCACCTTCGACGGCATCCTGGCTGCGATACTGCACGAAGGCGCGTGTTCCGACACCATGGAGACGGATGGCCGCTACATGATGGAGAACAACTACCGCTATTCGCTGGAGATCCTGAACCATTGCCAGAGCGAGGAAGTTCCTTTCCTGTACGCTTCTTCCGCATCGGTGTATGGCGGCGGCGGTGTGTTCAAGGAGAGCCGGGAGTTCGAGTCGCCGCTCAATGTCTATGCCTACTCGAAATTCCTGTTCGATCAGGTGGTGCGCCGCCGTTGGGCCAACCGGACCGCGCAGATTGCCGGTTTTCGCTACTTCAATGTGTATGGGCCGCGCGAACAGCACAAAGGCCGCATGGCTTCGGTAGCCTATCATTTCTTCAACCAGTATCGCGCAGATGGTTTTGTGAAACTGTTCGAGGGCTGCGATGGTTATGCCAACGGTGGCCAATTGCGCGATTTCGTTTCAGTGGAGGATGTGGTCAAGGTCAACATGCACTTTCTGGATCACCCGGGCAGATCCGGTATCTTCAACCTGGGCACCGGCAAGGCGCAGAGCTTCAACGACGTGGCCGTGGCGACGATTAATGCCTTGCGCGCGGCGGATGGCGATGCGGTCCTGACTCTGGAGCAGATGCACCAGCAGCAACTCATACGCTACATCCCGTTTCCCGAACAGCTGAAGGGCAAGTATCAGAGCTACACCCAGGCCGATATTTCCGCACTGCGCCAGATCGGCTATGAACAGCCGTTCCTGAACGTGGAACAAGGGACGGAACGCTATGTGCATCAATTGTTGCAGCGGTCGGCTTGATGCGGGCTGGCGTGATCCTGCTGTGCAGCATGTTTCATTCACTGTGAAAAGGAGAAAAGCATGAAGAAGATATTGTCGGTACTGGCCCTGTTTTTTGCATTCACCAGCATGGCGTTCGCCACGGTCAACCTGAACACCGCAAGCAAGGAAGAACTCGATGCGGTCAAAGGCATCGGCCCGGCCAAGGCGCAGGCGATCATCGACTATCGCACCAAGAACGGTCCGTTCAAGAGCGTGGACGACCTGAAGAACGTCAAGGGATTCGGCGACAAAACGGTAGCGAAGATGCGTTCCGAGCTGGCCGTGAACGGCGCGAGCAGCATGAACAAGGAGGAGAAGGCCGACAATAAGGCCGGGAAAGAAACCAAACCTGCTGCGGCGAAGGACGAAGCAAAGGCCAGCAAGAAAGCGGAAAAGAAAGCAGCCAGGAAAGCGAAGAAGGCTGAAAAGAAAGCCAAACAGAAAGACGCCCCGGAAGCCGGCTCAGGCGACAAGAAATAGACAGTTGCCCGCTGCGGCAATCCGAACAAACCCGTCCAGTACGGAACTGGACGGGTTTGTTGTTTCTGGGGGCATCGAACGTGCGTTCGCGCGGCCGGAAGGCGAAGCTGAATCAGCCCCGGCAGAATTCCTGCAGTTGCTGAGGGGAGCGATGGCCGCGCTCAGGGCGCTTTTCCGGTTCTAAAGTCCTGCTCGTGCAGCGCGATCTCCTGCTTTATTTCGAGCAATTTGTTCTTGACCAGTTTTGCATTTTTGCTGCCCAGGCGAATCATGATCTTCTGCCCGATGGAGAGGGATTCGATATCGGGGTTGGTATACAGGTAAAAATACTTGGGCTGAACCAGTTTGACGGGTTCCTTCACATCGGGGGCCTCCAGCAGGTCGTCCAGCGTCTCGATCAATTGGTCGTTGAAGCTGTTGCCGGGATAGCCAAGGTCCTCGTAAGCCTGCTGGAACAGGGGGTAGAACCGCACGTAGAGCTCGACCAGTTTCTTGCTGTCGACCGCCTCGGCTATTTTGACATAGGGAATGTAACGCGCCGCGTTCCTGGAGCTGACGGTCAGGTTATCTTCGGCGCCGGCAGCGGCAAAATGTCCGGCAACCGGGGCGAACGGCATGATGTTCGCGGGGACACGCTGCTGCGGCAGGCTGTCGATGGTCGCGACCATGTTGTGAATGACCTGTTCCGTATGGAACAGCTTCATCAAATTCTTGTCGTTCACCAGATAGGCCAAGGCATCGATCACGAAGCTGTCGCTTTTGGCCAGCAGCGGCAGGGGGGGGAGTGCAGGCGGCGGGAGTGTCTCGTTCACCTGGCTCGCCACTACAGGCGGGGGAACTGCAGGAGGCGGCGGCGGTGTCCTGGTTGCCTGGACGATTTCCGGTTTCGGATGGTTGTATTGCCAGAACAGATACGATGCATACGCCCCACCCAGCAGGACCAGCGTAGCGATCACGAACAGCATTTTCTTATCCATGTTCTATCTCCACTTTGAAATGTTCCAATCCAGGTTGCGATCCATACTTGCGCAGGCAACTGAGGTAATGCATTGCCTTGCTTTGTAGTAAGGCAGATTCTGAACTATTCTGCAGGTAATACAAGGTCCGTGCTATCCGGGCACACCCAGCGCGGGTATTCGCGGGAAGCGTCGATGCAGCCTCCATCCGCATAGACATCCTGCGGGTCTCGCAGCTTCATCATCCGCTCGATGATTTCCTTCGTTTTGTCCGCATCCCGCATCGTGGCGCAAACGTGCTCCGCGACCGCGGCTTCATCCATCTGCATATTGCCATCGGCATCGAGATTTGCCCCGTTGCGCCAATGGTATATCTCGACGCATTTCGAGTGGATGGAGTAGGGGCTGGCCGGGTCCCAGAAATTGGTGAACAGGCCGGCGCCCAGATAGATGACCCAGGAACCCTCGTATCCGGTGATGTCGGCAGAACGCGGGTCCGGATTGCGGAACCACAGGCGGTCTCCCGGCACGTAATATTTTTCCGGCAGAGGCTCGCTCATGGAGCCGAATTCGCGCGTAAAGACATCGTGGAACTGGCGCGACATGATGGCCCGGTTTTCCCATTGGCGCTGCAACTGATCTAGCAGCGGCGGATTGCTGCTGGCCAACTCTTGTGCAAGGCCGAGCAGGATCACATATTCGGTCGCGCGGTAACATGAGAAGGCGTACAGTTCGCCCGACACCTCAGGTTGAGTTGCCTTGCGCAAAGCCTCGATCAGCGGTTTTCCCGGCAGCACGGTGAAGCCGGTCTGCTCGCTGTAAGTCCAGTAATCCAGGGGCCTTTCGATCTTGCTGGTGTGGAACGACAGTGCGGTGCGGCGCGAGGCATTGACGATGTTCTGGCGGATGCGCACGGAAGCGGCAAGTTCCGGATAAGTCGGATATTCGAACGCGACCGGCCCGGCAAGCATGGTCAGCAGTATTTCCTTTTCCAGATCGGTGTTGCTGGTATGGGAATTCAGGTGGAGCCGTCCGCATAATTCCAATGTGTCGAAATCAGGCGTCCAGGCATGCAGCAGTTCCGGTTGCAACCGGAAGATGATGTTCGATCCATCGGGTTCCTCGATCGTATCCAGGCATGTGTCGATGCGCAGCTGCCGTGCGCGGTCGATGAAGCGCAGGCGCGCCGCAGCGATATCTCTGGCATTTCGGGCGCGAATCCTGATCCCGCCGGGTTTTTGCGGATTGCACATTCCGGTTCTCATCGAGCTTCCCATGGACATGGGCAGGCGTGTGGTTCGTTGAAGCGGCGCCCGGCACTGACGGCGGGCGCCGCGGTTTGCATCATTGTCGGCAACAGCGTCATTCTGCCGGCCGCGTCGACGAAGTCGGCAGAATGCACAGCCGGAGTCAGTTCAGTTTATGTGCAAAGTCGACCCTGCGGTTTTCTTTCCAGCACTTCTCTTCGTGGCACTGCAGGCGGGGTTTGGCTTTGCCATAACTTACAGTCTTGATCTGGGCTGCGGGAACGCCGAGCGACAGCAGGCTGTGCATGACCGCTTCGGCACGCTTGCCGCCCAGGGCCAGGTTGTATTTCTCGCTGCCGCGTTCGTCGGCATTCCCTTCCAGGGTGACGACATCGTTCTTGTGTTCCTTGATGAAGTCGGCCTGTTTCTGGATCGCGTTCTGGTAATCCGGCTTTACGGCATATTTGTTGAAGTCGAAATAGACGCTGTCCTGTTGCAGTGCTTGTTGTTCGGCAGCCAGCTTGCTTGCAGCCACTTCAGCAGCCGACAGGGAAGCCGTCTGGGTAGTGTCTGCCTTGGTATTGGCTTGAGGGGCCTGCGCAGTGTCGGTTTTCTGGGTTGAGGAGCAGGCTGCGACCAGCAATGCGGCGAGAACGACGGCGATTTTTTTCATGGCACATTTCCTTGATGAAGATTTTATGAAATTGAGACTGAATGTTCTCAGTGTGATGAACGCGTGGCACGGAATTGAGTTGACATCAATATGCATGAAGTATTTTTTACAAATGCGTACCCGATGCCGTTAACGGAATTTTGACGGGGCAACAGGTGGGGCATGGCCGGGATCCGGCCATGATCAGAGCGGGCAGGTCGGATGGAAAGTGGCGGGCGGCGGAAATCCGCGACAGGAGGGCCGCTGCGTTATCGAGGCTCGCAGGTACGGCTCACCGGCTGTTCGTTGTCTGCGTTTCCCGCATCCCGGGCGATCCACTCTGCGATTTGTTGCGCGACCCAGGCGCCATCGTCCAGCGGCAGGTCGTGTCCTGCCGCCGTGTGCAATCGGAGCGGACAGCCCCAATGCTGCGCCAGTGCGAGCGAACATTTCACATCGACCAGCCGGTCATGTTGTGCGGCGAGCAACAGCAGGGGGACCGGCGGCGGGGCGGGAGCGGCCCGATAGCAAACGGCCGCACGCAGCTGGCGCAATACATTGCTGCGCGTGACGGGATATTCTTGCGCGTAGCTTGTCCATCGCCGCAGCAGTTCATCCTGTTGCGGCGGGGTGCGGTCGAGTGTGCTGGTAAGCTGCAGTATCAGTCTTTCGCGCCGGGCGGGCGAAGCCTGGATCAGGAAACGGATCAGCGCAGGATAATTGGCGGGACGCAATCGATGATAGAAGGGGCTGTATGGCGCCAGGCTGGTGTTGATCAGCACCAGCCTTTCGATCTCGGCCGGATGGCGCAGACCCCATTCCACCGCGGCCATCGCCCCCAGTGACAGGGCGAGTACGCGGTAGGGCGGTTCGTGCCCGAGCTGCCTGAGTTGCGTGCGGCAATGTTCGGCCATCTCCGCCACGCTGCGCGCGCTCGTCTGTGCGTGCAGGCTGCCATTGCCCGGGAAGTCCAGCAGCACGACCGTCTGCATGTCCAGGGCATTGCGCAGATGCAGGGGGAAATCGCCCCAGTGGCGCGTTTCGCGCATCAGACCGCGCAACAGGACCCAGGTGCTCATCGCCGGTACCAGCGCGCTACGGCGCGTTCCTGCATGCGCAGGCGGGTGGGGCCCTGAACGAGCCAGTTGTCGTGGCCGCCGGCGGCACGCATCAGGAAATCGAGCCAGACCGCGTGTCTGCGCAAGACCCGGTGCAAACGATGTTCGACCGAGGGGTTGAAGATGCCGTGACGGGAAAACAGCTGCAGCGGATTTTTTTTCACCCACAGCCAGGATCCCATCTCCAGCGTCAGGGGCAAGAATGTCTTGCCCTTCTCCCGTTGCGACTGCAGATACAGGTAATCCCACACGTCGCCATGAGTGCGGTATTGCAGGCTTTGCGGTTCAAACAGGTATCTGTTGTTGGGGTGGGTTTGCTGGAACAGCTCTTCCAGCCTGAGGATATCTGCCAGATGATCGATCGGGTGCACGCTGTGCGCATGCGGGAACCAGACCCGGTCGCGCGCGCCGAATCCGGAATGGCAATCCACCGCGATGCTGAATGGATGCGTCAGCAACTCCTCGGTTACGGTCCGGCACAGCGCAAGATTTTCCTGTTCCATTTCGGCGCCGGCGCTGCCGCGGTACCAGGGCAGATGGCGGCTGATCCGCTGCCCCCCCAGCAGGAAGGGGACGCCGCCGCTCGCTTCTATCGGCGCGTTGCGCATCAGATCCACGCCGCGCGGATTGCAGCGGGTCGATTGCCACATGCCGCCAGGGTTGACCAAAGGCATGAATACCAGCCGCACATCCTGCAACAGATGATGCAGGCTCTTGTCCCATTCCAGGCGGGTGAGCAGGCTGCGCAGGAAGTACAGCAGTACCTGCGTGCCGATGCGCTCCAGACCATGGACGCCGCCGAAATATCCGATGGAGGGCAACCCGGGGTCCGGGTTGCCCAGGGTGATCTGGTACACCGGGAAAATTTGGCCTCCGGCGTTCACCTCGCAGGCGATACGCGACTCGAGCCGGCCTCGGCCGAGTTCCAGTATGTTTTCCAGCTCCCTTAATTCAGGCAGGCTGGCCATGGATGTCCGGGGCTGTGCCGGGGGTGGTGCATGAATCCCGCGATGTCGATTTTTCCACTCGTGCAGCCTTTCTCGATGAAGTCGAATGCATGTCAGCCGGTTGCCTGATTTGCCGCTTGCTCGAACAGCCATGCCCGGAAAGCCGCAACCTTGCGCAACACCGTCTTGTTCCTGGGCATCACCAGTTGATAGCTGAGGTCGGTCGGGATGCTCCGATCCAGTACCTGCCGCAGTTTGCCGGCTTCCATATCTGCCGCCACCAGGCTGTGCCAGGCCAAGGTGACTCCCAGTCCATTGACCGCAGCCTCGATCGCGAGGTCCGCATCGCCGAAGCGGCGCACGTTCGATGGAGCATCGTTCACTCCCAGCGTGGCCAGCCAGGCTTTCCATTCCGGGAAGGTGCCGCGCATGATATGCCAGTCATCTTCGATCAGGTCGGCGCGCAGCAGGTCTGCCGCGACCTTGATGGATTTCGCCAGCCTGGGCGCAGCGACCATCACGATCCGTTCCGGCATCAGGCTTTCAATGCTCAGTGCCGGTTGGGTTGCATTGTTGCTGAAACGGATCGCCAGGTCGACTTCCTCCATCGCAAAATCCACGACGCGCCGGGTGGCCAGCAAATGCAGTTTCACATCCGGGTAGCGGGCATAGAAATCGTTCAGGCGCGGGATCAGCCAGCGCGCTGCGAATGCCGGCGGCGTGGACACGATCAGCGGGCCGGCGATGCTGCCCGAGCGTACCCGCAGCATGGCGCGCTCCAGCTGGTCGAAAGCGTCGGAAACCAGATGCAGTGCGTCCTGGGCGGACTCGTTCAGGACGAGGTTCTTTCCGCGCTTGAACAATACGACGCCGAGGTGGTCTTCCAGCAGCTTGATCTGCTGGCTGACGGCAGCCGGCGTGACATGCAATTCTTCCGCCGCACGGACAAAGGAACGGTGCCGCGCGGCAGCCTCGAAGAAGCGCAGGGCATTGAGCGGGGGAAGATGGCGCGCCATTAGTTTTCCTTAATGTGATCTCAAAAAAGTCTAGCTTGTGACACCTTGTTCCAGCCGTTAGAGTCGTGCCGTCCCAATTAATCTTACTGGAAACATTCATGAGAATCTCTACTGTCTATCTGCTGGTGATCGCTTCCGCATTTTTCTGGGGCGCCAATTTCGTGCTGGCTGCGCCCATCCTGGCCGATCTGCCGCCGCTGTGGGCTGCTGCCACGCGCTTCGTGCTGGCGGCGGCGCTGATGTTCGGTATCGCCGGCGTGCGCCGCGAAGCACTGCTGGCCCCGCTGAAACGGCATGCCGGGATATACCTGCTGCTGGGGGCGGTGGGGATCTGCGGGTTCAACCTGTTCTTCTTTTACGCGCTGCGCACCACCTCGGCCAACAGCGCTTCTCTCATTATGGCGACCAATCCGTTGCTCACCGCTTTGCTGGCGGTTGCGTTCCTGGGCGAGCGACTGGCGACCAGGCACCTGGTCGCATTACCCCTCGCGCTGATCGGTGTGGCGGTGGTCATCTCCCAGGGCGACATGCACAAGCTGCAATCGTTGAGTTTCGCGCAGGGCGACCTGCTGATGCTGGGCGCCGACCTGTCCTGGGCGATGTACAACGTGCTCGTGCGCCGCTATATGCCGCCAGGCTCCCCCATCGCACACACCAGCTGGGTGATGGCAGCCGGCGCCATCCTGCTGGTTTTTGCCGCACTCGATAGCGGGACCCACCTGAGTCCGCTCGATGGCAAGGCGGTCATTGCGATGGCCATCATGGTCGGTGGCGGCACGGTACTGGCCTATCTGTTCTGGGGGGCCGGCATTGCACGCCTCGGAGCGGCGCGCACTGCCATCTTCATCAATCTCGTTCCGGTGTTCGCCATGCTGGTCGGCACTTTCCTCGGCACGCTGCCGACGTCGGCGCAATTGCTCGGCGGTCTGCTCGTGCTGGGCGGCGTGAGCATATCGATGTTTCCATCGCGGCGCCTGGCGACGACTTAGGGTGGTGGACGCGCGCGGAAGCAACTGCATACTGGCGATGAGCAGGCGGTTTCAGAAGTTGAAGACCGCGCCGATCGACATCATGCGCATGCCGATACCGGGCAGCAGCTTGCCCAGGTCCTCGTACTGCGCCCTGAAAACGATGCCGCCCCCCAGACCGTATTGAGCACCGATGCCATACAGCCGGTTGGATTGTGAACCGCTGATCGTCGGCATGCTGTTCCCGTTGCTGTCGGTGGATTCATAGCTCATGGAGTTGTAGGCGTACCCCAGCTTGCCGGAGAGGGAGAAGGCATCGCTGAGCGGGAAGTTGACGATGCCGGCGACCTGCAAAGACGACGAATTGAAAGAGTAGGAAGCCAGCGGCACCGGATAACCGTAGCCATAATATCCGTAGCCGCCGTAATAGCCGCAACCATACGCGCAGTTGTCGCTGGAACTCGACAGCATTGCATAGCCGGCCTCGACCGAGAACATCGAGGTGAAATTGTAGCCTCCGGCAAGGCGCAATCCAGAGGTGCTGGGATAAACCGAGCCGCCATAGGTGGCGGAAGCCAGGTCGACGGCGAAATAGTATTTCCCGGCATTGTCGGTTGCATCCGGATAACCGTCGAACTCGTCTGCCATCGCGGGGCAGAGGGTAAGTGCGGACAGCAAAGGGAGGGCGGCAAGTCTTTTCATGGCGGCATTCTTCGGCATCGCAATCAGGTATCCGCTCTTGCCTGCAGCACCCGCCCGGTTGCCGAATCGACCAGCACCAGCCTGGTGTCGCCGCCGCGGCTGATCTCGATCAGATAGGCAGCATTTCCCGCCGCCGCAGGCTCGCTGCCCCCGGCGGCTACGCCGGATGCCCGGTGTTCCCGGGTGGCCACGAGAACGTTGCTGTTCCTGAAGGCAATCGCATCCTCGCTTCTGAAATTGCCGTCGACAAAACCGATGACGGCCGTCAGGGCGATGATCCGCGCCGCTTCCAATGAAATTGCCAGTCTTGACATGAGTCACCTCCAGGCTGTGCCGGATTTGCACCGGTGGTGTGCGTCCAGTGAATCTGTTCCGTGGCGGCAGATCCTCATGATGTCGATCCTTTCAAGATACAGAGAGTTGTTCCGGTATCGCAGAACAGCGAATGTGGATACTGAGGCATTCCCGGTCGCGACACCTCGTGAGCGATGTCATTTAAGCAGACTGCGGAAGCGGATTGCATTAATAAAATTTCATTTTGGCTGGCATGCGCATGGCTGGCGCCGGCTAGTCGTATCCAGCCAGGGGGAAGCACGGGGCGGCAGGAGGCTGCCGTCATGCCGGTCGCCGTGGGGGAACGGCAGGCAGGTTCGGATGCCGCTGGTGCCGGCCGTCAAAGGTTGCGATGTGTCATGAACACCCGCGTCCTCGGCAGCCCGGCGTCGAGGAAGAACTGTTCGGCGAGGCTGCCGGCGGATTCCGGCCCCGCAATGTAGACATCACCCTCCGTCAATTCGGGATGCTGGTGCAGTATCCCTTCCAGCAGGGCGTGCAGCGATGCTTCCCGTAGCGCGGTCAGGTGCGACAGATCGAATCCGGCAGTCAGCGCGGCATAGTGGAAATTGTCCAGTGCATCCGACCATGCGCGCGGAATGTTGGGCAGGTAGATATCGCTGTCGCGCGAACCGATCCAGAACAAGTGGATCGGTGCGGGCTGGCTGAGCGACATGGCATGTTCGATCAGGCTCTTGATGGGGGCGAAGCCGTGGTTGAAGGCCAGGAAATAAAGCGGGCGACGAGTCTGTTCCTGCAGCACGAATTCGCCAGCCGGGCCTTCGATGTCGACCGTTTCATTGTTGCCCAGGCGGTCGAAGACATAATCGGAGAAGAGGTTTCCGTGCATGCGGCGGACATGGAACAGGATGTTGCGTTCGTCGCAGGGGCAGCTGGCAATGGGCAGTTGCGCAGTCAGCGATTGGCCGAGCTGAAGCGTGACATACTGGCCGGCAAGGAAGCGCAGCCGGCTGGTGCGGGGAGTCTGCAAGTGCAGCAGTGCCATATCGGGGCTGATCGACACGATCGATTTGACCTTGGCCGCGATCTGCTGGAACGGGATGTCCTGCACGCCGCCCGCAACATGCGCCGCAATCTCCAGATCGGTCACGGCGGTGTTCGAACACATGAGGACGTAGCCCTGGCTCTTCTCCGTTTCGGTCAGCACATAATCGTGGTGGCGGGTTTTCTTGACCTGGCCGGAGATGACCCTGGCCTTGCATAAGCCGCAATTGCCGCCGCTGCAGCCGTAATCGAGCGGCACGCCTGCGCGCAATGCGCTTTCCAGCAGCGTATCCGCTCCGTCGACGAAGAAGTCGTGCCTGCTGGGCATCACGGTGACATGTGCTGCCATTACGCGCAGCAGGTGGTCGCGCACGGTCAGCGGGTTGATGGGTTCGGATGCCATGGCGGTTGTTACCTCCGTTTCAAGCCAGGATTGCAGATCGCCCAGGGCGGCTTGCATGCCGCCTTCGGCTTCCCTGCGAACAGCGTTCAATCTGTCGCTTAATTGTTCCAGTATGCGTCTGAATTGTGTCGCCTGTGCCTGATTCTGCGCCAGCTCTTTGCCGAGTTCGGCGACGCGAGCAGCCAGCATCTCGGCGCTGGGCATGACCCGTTCCAGCACGCGCTTGCCGAACGCTTTTTCCTTGATCTGCAGCAGGCGGTTGTATTCGGTATTGTCTTCCAGCTGCACATCGGGATAGGCCTGCACCAGGTCTGCGATGTTCACCATGCCGTCGAAGGCCTGCAGTGCACCTTGCTGGATTTTCCTCTGCAGATCGATTCGGTCCACCCCTGCCAGGCGTGCAGCCCTGGACAGACTGAGCATATTGGGCGCGTGCGACATGCGTGTCTCCTCGTGTGGCAAGACGGCTGTCACCTGTACCAGGTGATCATGGATGCTTCCAGCGGCACCGTGGCTGCGGCATGCGCCGGTACGATGCGCGGGGTGTATGCCGCGGCAGGACGGTCGTCCCCGACCGTGCCGGTGTACAGATAGCCGTTGTTTGCGCCGAGCAACGGCGTCGTCCGGGTCAGCACCTGGCGTAGCGGTTCGCCGCCGTTCGCGCCCTCGGCATAGAGTTCGATGCACACGGCTTCGGCCGGGATGCCGTCCAGGTAGACCTGGACCTGGAAGCAATAGCCTTCGTCGCATTTCTCGGCGGCGACGTTGCCGAAATACAGTTTGTCCCAGTACCGCCGCAGGTGTGCATGCCAACCTTCGAGTTCTGCGGCAAGTTTGCATCCGTCGTCCATGCGCTGCCGGTAGGCGGTTCCCAGCGGGACATAGAAGCGTTCCGTATATTCCCTCACCATGCGGTTGCTGGAGAAATGGGTGGTCAGTTGCGCCATGCTCTCGCGCATGAGTTGCACCCACTCGTGCGGCAATCCGTTTTCGTCGCGCCGGTAGAAGCAGGGGACGACCTTTTCTTCCAGCAAGCGGTAGAGCTGTTCCGCCTCCTCCGCATCCCACCTGGTAATGTCGCGGTGTTCCTGTCTGTCGCCTATCGCCCAGCCTACCTCGGGCTGGTAGGCCTCGGCCCACCAGCCGTCCAGTTCGGACAGATTGAGTCCGCCGTTGGCCAGCACCTTCATGCCGCTGGTGCCGCTGGCTTCCCACGGGCGGCGTGGCGTGTTGATCCAGACATCCACGCCGCGCACCAGCTCTGCGGCGATGACCAGATCATAGTCTTCCACGAAGATGACCCTTCCTTGCAGTTCGGGCTGGCGCAGGTAATCGTTCCACTGGCGTATCATGCGTTTGCCGAAATCGTCGTATGGGTGGGCCTTGCCCGCAATGACGAGTTGCACCGGCCTGTCGCGGTTGGTGAGCAGGCGGGTCAGGCGGTCGGGGTCGTGCAGCAGCAGATTGTTGCGCTTGTATTCGGTGAACCGGCGCGCGAATCCCAGCGTCAGGAAACCGCGATCCAGCGATTGATCCTGTGCCTGTGCGGCATTCAGCCACCTGTTCTGCCGCGCCAGGCGGGTGCTCAGGAAATCGACCAGTCCCTGGCGTCCGCGGCAGCGAAAATCCCACAACGCGTGATCGTCGAGGCAACGCAGATCGGTTGCGACGGTTTCCAGCGTGCCCAGCCAGCGTGTCTTGCCGCAAGCCTCGGTCCATAGCGCATCCGCGGTCCGGGAGTCCCATGTCGCCACATGCACGCCATTGGTGACATGGGCCACCGGCACTTCCGCGGCGGGCCAGCGCGGGAACAGCGGCTGAAAGATGTCCCGGCTCACTTTGCCGTGCAGGCGGCTTACGCCATTCACCGCGCCCGCACCGCGGAAGGCCAGATAGGCCATGTTGAACGGCTCGTCGCCATCGTTGCGGACGCCATCGCGGCCAAGTGCCAGCAGCCGCTGCTCATCGATTTCCAGCAGTTTCGCGTAATCCCTGAAGTAATGCATGAAGAGGCCGGGAGGGAACCGGTCGGCCCCGGTTTCCACCGGCGTATGCGAGGTGAACAGATTGCCTGCGCGTGTGGCACGCAGCGCCACCTCGAAGGGCTGTGCGTAGCGGCGCATGAAGTTGCTGACTCGCTCCAGGATGGCGAAGGCCGCATGCCCTTCGTTGAGATGGCACACCGGGCAATCGATGCCCATTTTTTCCAGCAGGCGCCAGCCGCCGATGCCGAGCACGATCTCCTGCTGCAAACGCATTTCCTGGCCGCCGCCATAGAGTTCGCTGGTGATCCCCCGGTCGCCGGGAAAGTTCAGCGGATCGTTGCTGTCGAGCAGGAACAGCGAACGCCGGCCGACCTCGACGTGCCACACGCGCAGGCTCAACTGCCGTCCCGGAAACTGCACGCTCACCCGTATCCATTCGCCCCGGTCATCCATGAGCGGGGTCACCGGCAGCATGGTGGGCGCGTTATAGGGATAGAACTCGATCTGTTCGCCCTGCGCATCCAGCGCCTGGCGAAAGTATCCCTGTTGATACAGCAAGCCGACACCGATCAGGGGCACGCCCAGATCGCAGGCGGTCTTCAGGTGGTCGCCTGCCAGTATGCCCAGTCCGCCCGAGTAGATCGGCAGCGATTCGCTGAGTCCGAACTCCATGCTGAAATAGGCCACGTATCCCTTGAATGCCTGTCCGAACTGCGAAGCGAACCAGGTGTCGCTCCTGAAGTGTTTTTCCCGTGCTTCCAGCTGGTGCTGCAGCGTTTCGACGAAGCCGGCATCCGCTGCCAGTTCTTCCAGCCGCCGGTCGGAAATATTTTCGAGTATCAGCCACGGATTCCGGGTCTCTTCCCAGAGTTCGGGATCGACGGCTTGCCACAAGGTGTCGGTGCTGTGATGCCAGCTCCAGCGCAGGTCGAGTGCGAGAGTGGTCAGCCCTGTCAGCGGCTCGGGGAGCGTGCGAGGAAGATAGTGGGTGATATGCATGGCAGCCAACCCTTTTGTTCGAGTTACGCTCGATGCGGTCGCAAGCAGGATAGCACGGCTGCGCTGTGCGGAGTACGCGCGGATGCACACGGTTGCGGTGCGTCTGTGCCGCGAACGTTGCCGGCCGGATTCCCTGCCGGGCGACTGCCTGTAATACCCGTGGCCTGCCTACGGCTGTTTGCGGTTACCCGCACGCCCGGCTTCCCATGCAAGCAGGGCGACCTTGCGCGTGGCTCCCCACCGGTAATTACTGATCTCCCCGCTCTCCCTGATCACGCGGTGGCAGGGGATCAGGTAGCCTATCGTGTTTGCTGCGAGGGCGGAGCCCACTGCGCGGGCGGCTTGCGGACACCCGGCCATTCCTGCCAGATGGCCATATGACACGACTTGTCCGGGCGCGACACGCAGCAGGGCCTCCCATACCTTGATCTGGAAATTGGTGCCTCGTAACACCAGGCGTAATTGTCCATGTCCGGGTGCTGCGGCGAATATCCTTGCTGCAAGGGCGGCTGCGCCGGCGGGATCGGCAAGCAATGCCGCTCTGGGCCATTGGGCCTGCAATGCGGACGCCGTGGCAGCGCATTCCCCATCGCGGAATTCGAAGTGGCAGATGCCCCGGGACGTCCAGCCGATGAAGGCATCGCCGAACGGGGTGGGGGCGATGCCGAACCGGATCTCCAGCCCCTCTCCCAGCTTCCTGATTTCGCCCGGCGTCATTGCCTCGCAGCTCACCATCAGGTCATGCAAACGCCCGCAGCCAGACAGGCCCGAATCGAGCGCGGCCGTCAGTACGTCGGCCGAGTTCCTGAGTGCCTGCCGGGCATGTTCTTTCGTCACGTACTGCAGGAAACGCTTGGGAGAAACGCCGGCCCATTCCGTGAAGATGCGCTGCAGGTGGAATTCGCTGATGCCGACGTGCCCGGCAAGTTCCTTGAGCGAAGGTTGTGCGAGTGCGTTAGCGCGCAGGTAAGCGATGGCATGGGACACGATGTCGTACTGACTGCGCCGTTCATTGAGAGTGGTGTCAGGCATCGAATAGGGCCTTCGTCATCAGTGGTGATCCGGCAACGATGCATATCGGCAGCCGGACATGCGCTTCGGGCTGCGGGAGAACGTCCGGTACGGGCAGGGCCGCGAGGCGTTCCCAAAGTCGGCCGTCATGAAGGCGGGGTGGAACGGGGCTGGCGTGTTCATGCATTCTCCGGTGGCGGGTTCGGCCGCATTATCCAAAGGCCGGGCCAGCGCCGCTACCCGATTCTTGCTGCGTTCATGCACCCGCCATTCTGCACGGGCACGGTAGTGCAGGACTTCTTCCGGGCGCTTGTCGGGGGCGAGCCTTACCGGCAGAGCACCACCCGGTAACGGGCTTGCCCGCTGCGGACTCTTGCGATGGCCTGATTGATGTCCGCGAAGCGGAATTTTTCGATCTGCGGCCTGATGCGATGGCGGTTGGCGAAATCCAGCATCCTGGAGATCGTGGCCGGGCTGCCTACCGGTGAGCCC
>JAJZUH010000165.1 GCA_021847165.1 Pseudomonadota bacterium | reverse complement strand
TCGTGCAGGAAAGGGATGCTGTGCACCGTGCCGCCCCAGATGGTCACTTCCTTGCTGCCCACAATGTTTGCCGGCTTCCAGTCGCCGCCTTTCACCAGCACATCGGGCTTGCACGCGAGGATGAGGTCGAGCGGCGTATCTTCGTCGAACTTCACCACCAGGCTCACCGACTCCAGCGCGGCCAGCACTGCCATGCGGTCCTGCTCGGCATTGATCGGGCGGTCGTCGCCCTTGCCCTGGCGCTTTACCGAGGCATCGCTGTTGACGCCGACGACGAGCGAGAAGCCGAGCGCACGCGCCTGCGCCAGGTAAGTCACGTGGCCGCGATGCAGCACGTCGAAGCAGCCGTTGGTGAAGACCAGCGGGCGCGGCAACAGCGCAACCCTGGCGGCGAGCTCTTCAGCCGTGCAGAACTTGCTCTCGAAGCTGGGGGCGGGATATTTCACTTCAGTCGATATACTCGAACACACGCACGACTTTTTGCACGCCCGCAGTGGTGCTGGCGACGTCCGAGGCGGCATCGGCCTCGGCACGGGTGACCAGGCCCATCAGGTAGACCACGCTGTTCTCCGTCACGACCTTCACGCTGTCCGCCTTGAGCGCCTTGCTGCGGACGAAACGGATCTTCACGTTGGCCGTGATGCGCGCATCGCCGCTGCTCGAGGTCTTGTTGGCGGCCGTGCTGCCGACCACCAGTTCGTTGGCGATGCCCTTGACGTTGGGGATGCTGCCGACGATGCGCTCGATGTCCATCTTGGCGTCTTCGCTCGGTGCGGAACCGGTGACGAGGGCGAAGCGGTTATACGCGGTCACGCTGACATGCGCGGTGTCCTTGTACTTCTCGTCGATGCGCTTCTGCGCCTTGCTCTCGATCGAGTCGTCCTCGACGATGGTGCCCGTGGTGCGGCGGTCCGCATCGGCACTCATGGCGGCAGTGCCGGCGCCGACCCCGGCGGCCACCACCGGCGTAACGCAGCCCTGCAACGGAACCAGCAGCCCGGCCAGCAACAAGAACCAGTAACGCATCATTCTCCTCCCAGGATCAGGTGATCGATCAGGTCGCACAGGCAATGCAGCACCAGCAGGTGGACTTCCTGGATGCGCGCCGTGCTTTTGGCCGGGACGCAGATGTGGAAATCGTCGGCGCGCAGAATGGAGGTGATCACGCCGCCGTCGCGGCCGGTCAGCGCCACCACCGGCATGTTGCGCTCGTGCGCCGCCTGGACGGCCTCCACCACGCTGGGCGAATTGCCGCTGGTGGAGATGGCGAGCAGCACATCGCCGTCCATGCCCAGCGCACGCACCTGCTTGGAGAAGATCTGCACGTAATCGTAATCGTTGGCGATGGAGGTCAGCACCGAGCTGTCGGTGGTCAGCGCGATGGCGGCCAGTCCGGGGCGCTCCACCTCGAAGCGGTTGACCAGCTCGGCGGCGAAGTGCTGCGAATCGGCAGCCGAACCGCCATTGCCGCAAACCAGGATCTTGCCGTCGTTCATCAGGCAGGTGACCATCGCCTGGGCGGCGTCCGCGATGGGTTGAGCGAGGACCTTCTTGCTTTGCAGCTTGAGCTGCGCGCTGTCGTCGAAGTGTTTGCCGATGCGGGTTGTCAGGGTCATGGTAAAAAAATGAAGTGAATGACAGGGGCTAATATTACCTTAACGATCATGGCGCAGGCCATTTTACGGCCATGATTCGTTTGCGTCTTGATCGTTTCCCTCACCCCCGTTCGTCCTCTCCCGGAGGGCGAGGTGTACAGTTAGACGCTGCGCGGGATATTGCCTTATAGCTCAAAAGCATTCTTGACCCACTCGATCCGGTCGCCGGCATCGAGCAGCACGGCATCGAACCGGCAGGGCCGGTCGCCCGGCGACGATGCGATGTAATGCTGCGCGGTCAGGATCAGGCGCTGCTGCTTGCGCCGGTCTATGCTGGCCGCCGCGCCGCCGAAATCGGCGCTGCTGCGCTTGCGTACCTCGGCGAACACCAGGGTCTCTCCGTCGCGCAGGACCAGGTCGATCTCGCCGAAGCGGCAGCGGTAGTTGGCATCGAGCAGTTTCAGGCCTTGTTGCTGCAAATACTGCGCAGCAAGCTGTTCGGCCTGAACGCCGGGTTTCATGGCCGCGACTTGCTGTCCACCGGGACGGCCTGTCCCTGGCGCATCACGGCGAGGATCCCCTCGCGCTGGAAGAGATGCCCGTTCTGCGTGATCTTGCCGGTGACGCCGTCCAGCGGCAGCGTGTTCGCGGGATCGTGCTCGTACAGCACCTGCAGCAGGCGATAGGCGTCGATGCCCAGCGCGTACAGCCTGTCCATGTCGGGCGGCAATGCCGGCACCGCGCGCGGGTAGATCATCACGGCCGGATGGTCGGGCTGCAGCATCCACGGCATGTCGTAGAAACGCACATCGGCCAGATCGTAGTTGGCCAGCGTATTGGCGTTGCCGGTGAACACCTGCGAAGTGGCATAAACCGGAATTGTCGAATTGATGTAAGGACGCAGCAGGCGCGCCTGGTCTGCCTCGGCCGCGAGGAATACCGAAGTACCCGGATCCTGGGACAGCTCTTTCAGCGGAGTCGCATCGCCGTTATAGATGATCTCGGACTGCAGGATGCCGCCGGCACGTTGCCACTCGTCCGAAAACGCCTGCGCCAGCCGCTTGGACAGGGCGGTGTTGGTCGACACCACGGTAGCGCTGAGCAGGCCTGCGGCGGTCGCGCGCTGCGCGGCCTGGCGCGCTTCGGTCTCCGCCGGCAGGCCGAAGAAGTACAGATGGTCGGTGCGCGTGCCGTCCATCAGGTTCATCGCCAGGGTCGGTGTCGTCAGCGAAGGATTCGCCGCCAGCGCGGCGACGCCGCTGCGGGTCAGCGGTCCGGCCACGGCCATGGCGCCATTGGCCAGCGCCTGCTGGTAAAGCGCGACCACCTCGGCGGCCTCGTCCGTGCAGGGATACACGCGCACCGGCAGGCTGTGCACTTCCTTGCTGGCGGCGGCCAGGAAGCCCTGGCGCACGGCGTCGGCGGCCTTGGCGTAATAGGGCGATTTCAGCGGCAGCAGCAGCGCGATATGCGGTACCGGCGGCGCGGCCGGTGTGGCGGCAGGCGCAGAGGCAGCCGTCGCCGCGGCGGCGGGGAGGGTGAGCGCCGCGCTCACGGCAGAAGCTGGGGTGTCCGGAGTGGCGCCGGCCGGGGCGCTCACGTATAGTGATCCGATCAACAGGGAAGCAAGTGCGAGAAGCGAGGCGAAACGTTGCATATCGAGACCAGGCAAAAATTGGAATGCGCATTATATGTAGTCGCCACCCCGATTGGAAATCTAAGTGACATCACCCTGCGGGCGCTGGAGGTACTCGGCGCGGCCGATACCATCGCGGCGGAAGACACCCGCAACACCCGGCACCTGTTGCAGCATCACGGCATAGCCGATGCGCGCCTGCTGGCGCTGCACCAGCACAACGAACGCGGCGCGGCGGAAAAGGTCATCGCCCTGCTGCAGCAGGGCCAGAACGTGGCGCTGGTGACCGATGCGGGAACCCCGGCGGTAAGCGACCCCGGCGCGGTGCTGGTGGAAGCGGTGCGAGCTGCGGGTTTCCGCGTGATTCCCATTCCCGGCCCCAGCGCTGCCGTTACTGCCCTGTCCGCATCCGGGCTGAGCGCGCCGCATTTCCTGTTCTACGGTTTCCTGCCGAACAAATCCGGCGCACGGCGCAGCACACTGCAAGCCCTCGCGGAGCAGCCTTACACGCTGGTGTTCTACGAGGCGCCGCACCGCATCCTGGAATGCACGGCGGACCTGCAAGCCGTGTTCGGCGACGGGCGCGAGATCGTGTTCGCGCGCGAGATCACCAAGCTGTTCGAAAGCATCCACCGCTGCAAGCTCGGCGAGGCGCTGGCGTGGCTGAACAGCGATCCCAACAACCAGCGCGGCGAATTCGTGCTGCTGGTCTCGGGCGCGGCGGCGC
>JAJZUH010000164.1 GCA_021847165.1 Pseudomonadota bacterium | reverse complement strand
GCGCAAGGCCTACCAGCGCTGCATCGAACTGAAGAACCGCCTGATCGGTTTCCTGACGCTCTACAAGCACGAGCATGCCGGATTGAAACCCAACACCAATGAAGTCGAACTGTTCGAATTCCTGGAAGACCTGGTCGCCGGCAGCCAGTCGGCCATCATGGGCAGCCGGCATGGCCATGCCATCGAGGTGTGCGTCGACGATCTCCGGATCAGGATCGCGCCCGAGGTCAGGCGCAAGGGCGTCGCCTTGCTCGACGAATACCTGGTCGATCTGGCGCTCGAATCGGCGCTGAACAATGCCGTGCGTTATGCCGCGAGCAAGGTGGACATCTGGTTCGAGCAGGATGCGGAGCGGCTGACCTTCTTCGTGCTCGACGATGGCCCCGGCCCGACCCACACCGGGCATGCCGCGCAGGCTGCCGCGTCCGCGAAGCCCGCCTCGACCGGCCTGGGGCTGTCGTTGTGCAAGGCGGTGACCGAAGCGCACGGCGGCGGCAGCGTTGCCCTGGCCGATGCCCCCGGCGGCGGCGCGCTGTTCTCGCTGGCATTCCGGCTAGCCGGATAGACGCCTCCGCGCGCGCAGCACCGCGCCAAAACAAAAGGCCATGCCGCGCGGCATGGCCTTGCTTGTCATACCGTCAGCCGTATCAGAGGCGGATGTACATCGAGACGCCCAATCCCAGCGACAGCAGGCTCAGGGTAACGCCCGACACGGTGGGGTGCGCCAGCACCCATTTGTCCACCTCGATGTAGTTCTCGTACAGCGGGCGGGCCTGCTTGCGCAGGCTGTACCACTTGTCGGTATAGCCCTCGACAGTGGACAGGGTGCGCGGGAAGAACAGCAGCATCACGCCGACGACGATGCACAGGGCATTCCCGATCAGCAGGAACGACGAGGTGTAGCCCGCCAATACTCCTGCCGCCTCCTTGGAGAACGAGCCGCTGTACATGGGCTGGAACACGTCGCCATCGACCTGACGCAGCAGCGCGATGGAGACTATGGCGCCGAGCACGATGGCGATGCCCAGTATGCGCGGATGCTTGAGCAGGGTGGGCTCGACGAAGTGCGGCTCGGTCAGCGGCTTGGTGAGACGGCGAGTGGAATAGCTCTTGTTCATGAAATTGAAGAAACGCAGCATCCTGGAACTGCGCGTCGCCAGGCCCACGCCGACGATGAAAGAGAAGATGCTGGCGATGATGAAAAAGATGAATACGCCGGAAATGAAGACAGGGTAGGAAACTTGGCTGATCAGGCTCGACATGACTGGCACCTTGTTATTAAAGCTGTTGTAGAAAACCGGATGCTTCGTTGCGCTTCAGCTCATCCGCGTTAACGGAATTTTAACACTGAGATCGCGCCCGCCCAACCCGTTCATGCATGCCGCGCAAAGTAACCCTTCAGCCCCACCGGATTTGTGCGGTGAAACAGGCGGGTTTTCAAGCAGCTACGGCGCGCCGTATGCCCGAGCTTTGCGCTGCGCCATTCTGCGCACCAGCGCCTTGCGCCCTTCTTCCAGCAGCCACATGCCCAGCCCGAAGGGGATCATGAACAGCCATACCTCGATGGCCAGCGGCGCGGTGCCGAACAGCGCGTTGCCCAGGGGCGTGTAATCGATGAGCAGCAGCATCCCAAGCTCGAAGGCGATGCCGTAAGCGATCAGGCGGTTGGGGGCCAGGTTGCGGCTGAACGCGGAGTACGTCGGATGGCGGCACATGAAGATGTTGACCACCTGCATCAGCACGATGGCCGAGAAGCAGGCCGCCGTGGCCTGCAGGTAGAGCGGGTCGTGCATCCCCAGCACCTGGCCGGCATGCCAGCCGCCGCCATGCAGCACGAAGAAGAATGCCGCCAGCGCCCCGGCGGATTCGAGCAGGCCGAGGAACAGGTAGACGCGCATCAGCGATCCCCAGTTGAGCAGGCGCTCGCTGCTCAGGCGCGGCGGCTTGCGCATGATGCCGCGGTCCGGCCTTTCGGCGCCGAGCGCGAGTGCAGGCAGGGTCTCGGTGCCGAGGTCGAGCGCGAGGATCTGGATCACCGTGAGCGGCAGCGGGATCCTGAACAGCACAAACGCGATGTAGGGCGCCAGCTCGGCGACGTTGTGGGTGAGGATGTAGGTGAGGAACTTGCGCAGGTTGTCGAACACGGCGCGGCCTTCCTCGATGGCCGTGACGATGGTGGCGAAGTGGTCGTCGAGCAGGACGATGTCGGCCGCCTCCTTGGCGACATCGGTGCCGCTGATGCCCATGGCGATGCCGATGTCGGCGCATTTGAGCGCGGGCGCGTCGTTCACGCCGTCGCCGGTCACCGCGACGATCTCGCCCTTGCGCTGCAGCGCCTGCACGATGCGCATCTTCTGGTCGGCGCTGGTGCGCGCGAAGATCAGGTCGGGTTCGTCCAGCAGCAACAGCAGGTCGGCATCAGACAGGGTGCGCAGCTTGTCGCCGGTGATCGCCAGCGGCGTCTGCGCCAGCCCGATCTCGCGCGCCAGTGCGCTGGCGGTGTGCGGGTGGTCGCCGGTGACCATGACCACGCGGATGCCGGCCACCTGGCAGGTGGCGATGGCCTCGGCCACGCCGGGGCGCGGCGGATCGACCAGCCCGACCAGCCCGGCGAACACCAGTCCGGTCTCGCGATGGCCGGGCTGGGGCGGCAAGTTGCGGTAAGCCAGGGCGATCACGCGCAGCCCCCGCGCCGTCATCTGCTCGTGCGCGTTCAGCAGGCGCTCGCGGTCGTCGTCGGCCAGCGGCACGGGTCGCCCCTCTTCCAGCATCTCGCGGCACAGCGGCAGCACGGTCTCCGGCGCCCCCTTGCAATACAGCATGCGCCCCTGCGGCGTGTCGCAGATCACCGACATGCGCTTGCGCTCGGTATCGAACGGGATCTCGTCCACGCGCGGGAACACCGCACCGCCGGGCGGCACGCCTTCCAGCAGCGCCACCTCCATCGGGTCGCCCTGCCACGCTTCCTGCCCGTCGCGTTCGATGCGGCGCAGGTCGTGGCAGTGACGCATGATGTCGTACAGGGCTTCGGCGCCGTCCAGTTCGGCGGGCTCGAGCAGTTCGCCGGAATGGAACACCTGCCGGATGTTCATGCGGTTCTGCGTCAGCGTGCCGGTCTTGTCGCTGCAGATCACGCTGGCCGACCCCAGCGATTCCACCGCGGACAGGTGGCGCACCAGCGCGTTCTTCTTCGCCATGCGCTGGGTGGCCATGGCCAGCGACAGGGTGACGGTGGGCAGCAGGCCTTCGGGCACGTTGGCGACGATGATGCCGATGGCGAACACCAGGTTGTCCCACATCGACAGGCCGAGCAGCCGACCGATGAAGAAGAACACCACGCCGAGCAGCGTGGCGAACATCCCCACCAGCCGCGACAGGCGCGCGATCTCCCGTTGCAACGGCGACATCGGCTCGCGCGCGACCTGGGTCAGGCGCGCGATGTTGCCGAACTCGGTATGCATGCCGGTGGCATACACCATGGCCTTGGCCTTGCCCGACACCAGCGAGGTGCCGGCGTTGAGGATGTCGCGCCGCAACGCGGCCAGGTCTTCGCTGGTGGTGCCGGTATCGCGCGACCTGGGTTGCGATTCGCCGGTGAGGTTGGCGGTGTTGACGCGCACGCTGAAGGCTTCGATCAGGCGGCAATCGGCCGGCACATCGTCGCCGGCGGCCAGCACCACCACATCGCCGGGCACCAGTTCCGCCACCGGCACCTGCCTGGCGCGGCCGTCGCGCAGCGCGGTGGCGTAGCGCGGCAGCAGGTTGCTCAGCGCCGCCAGCGCTTTTTCCGCACGGTATTCCTGCCAGTAAGAGAACACGCCGTTGACGATGATGACGCCGACCACCGCATAGCCCATCATCGCCATGCCCTGGCCGGGGTCGCGCCATTCGGCGAAGAAGGCCAGCCCGGCGGCCAGCCACAGGATCAGCGCAAAGAAGTGGGTGAATTCCTTGAACAGGCGGCC
>JAJZUH010000014.1 GCA_021847165.1 Pseudomonadota bacterium | reverse complement strand
TTGCCGCTCTGCGCCATGGCTTGCAACACCAGCGGTATCTCCAGGGCGCCCGGTACGGTGGCCAGGGTGATGTCGCTCTCGCCAACCCCGCTCTGCACCAGTTGCGCACGGCAGGCCGCCAGCAAACTCTCGCACACCACTTCGTTGAAACGGCTCTGCACGATGCCGATACGCAGGCCTTTGCCGTCCAGGTTCTGTTCGATCTCTCTCATTTCTTGTCCTTGCTTTGACAGTAACGCACAACCTCCAGGCCGAAGCCCGCCATGCTGGGAAGCTTGCGCGGGGTGGCGATAAGGCACATCTTGCCGACATTCAGGTCGCGCAGGATCTGCGCACCGATGCCGTAACTGCGCGGATCCCACTGCGCGTGGCCGGATTCGGGCCTGGCCGCCGCGCGCGCCAGCAGGCTGGCCGAAGTTTCGGTGTGGTGCATCATCACCAGCACGCCGGCGGCAGACTGGCTGATTTTCATCAGCACGTCATGCACGCTGGTGGTATTGGGCAGGCTGACCTGCTCGAGGAAATCCATCACCGACAGCGGCTCATGCACGCGCACCAGCGTCTCGTTCTGCGGCTGGATGTCACCCTTCACCAGGGCCAGGTGGGTGCGCTGCGTGGTCTTGTCGTTATAGGTCACCAGGTCGAATTCGCCATACGCGGTCTGCACCGTACGGCGCGCGACCCGCTCGACCAATGTCTCGTTGTGCATGCGATATTCGATCAGGTCGGCGATGGTGCCGATCTTCAAGCCATGCTCCCTGGCGAAAGGGATCAGGTCGGGCAGGCGCGCCATTTCGCCGTCTTCCTTGATGATCTCGCAGATCACCGCCGCCGGCATCAGCCCCGCCATGTGCGCCAGGTCGCACCCCGCCTCGGTATGCCCGGCGCGCACCAGCACGCCGCCCTGCCGCGCCATGATCGGGAAGATATGGCCGGGCTGGACGATATCCGCGGGCCCTGCATTTTTCCCGACCGCTGCGCGGATCGTGGTGGCACGGTCAGAAGCGGAGATGCCGGTGGTCACTCCTTGTGCCGCTTCGATGGAGACCGTGAAATTCGTGCCGAGCGGGCTCTTGTTGTCCCGTGCCATGTGCGAAATGCCGAGCTGGCGGCAACGCTCCTCGGTCAGCGTCAGGCAGACCAGGCCGCGCGCGTGGCGGATCATGAAGTTGATCGCTTCCGGCGTGACGAATTCGGCGGCGAACAGCAGGTCGCCCTCGTTCTCGCGATCCTCCTCGTCCACCAGCACCACCATGCGCCCGGCACGTATCTCGTCGATGATCTCGGTTATCGGTGCGATGTCTGTCATGTGTGCGGTTCTGTCTGTTGTATCGCGAAATCGCGGGGGGCCGATTTTAACACCATCGGCGACAATCCTCCCCACCTCCGTCCGAACCATAGCAGCGATACCACAGCCAAGGCGCCGGATGCTTTTCCTGTTGTGCGGCGCCAGCCCAATCCCCCTATAATCCTCCCATCAGTCTTAGCGACCGCATCCATGCCGCAACTCAACCTCTCCAGATGGGCAATCCGCAACCGGGCTATCGTGCTCTATCTGCTGCTTGCCCTGCTCATCTCCGGCGCCGCCGCCTACCTGGAATTGCCGCAGAACGAGGATCCGGCCTTCACCTTCAAGGTGATGACGGTGAAAGTGCAGTGGCCGGGGGCGACGGCGCGCGAAGTGGAACAGCAGGTCACCGACCGCATCGAGCGCATGCTGCAGGAAACGCCCTGGCTGGACAACGTCTCCAGCATTTCCAAGCCGGACGAAGCGGTCATCTTCGTCACCCTCAAGGAAGGCATGCCGCGTGCAGAACTGCGCAATGCCTGGGCGACGGTGCGCAAGAAACTCTGGGACATGCGCCGCTCGCTGCCCGACGATGCCGGCAGGCCCATCATCAACGACGAATTCGGCGACACCTATGGCTCCATCTACGCCTTCACCTCGGACCTGATGAGCCCGGCAGAACTCGAGCGCGAAGCCAGCTTCGCCCGCCAGGAACTGCTCAAGATCGCGAACGTCGACAAGGTCGACCTGATCGGCGAGCAGGAAGAGAAGATCTATATCGAGTTCGACAGCAGCAAGATCGCCGCCTTCGGCATCGACCCGCTCAGGATTGCGACCATCCTCAAGACGCAGAATGCGATGGAGCCGGCCGGGGAAATCGTCTCCCATGCCGAGGTCATGAAATTGCGCGTCAGCGGCGATTTCCATTCTGTAAAAAGCATCCAGGACATCGGCATCCCTGACGCCCGCGGCAAGGTGTACCGCCTGGGCGACATCAGCCGCGTCTATCGCGACTATGAGGATCCTCCACACTTCAAAATGCGCTACATGGGCAACGAGGCAGTCGGCCTTGCGATCTCCATGACCAAGAACGGCAATGTGATTAAACTCGGCAAGGCGCTGGACAAGGCCATGGACGGCATCCGTAGCCAGCTTCTGTCCAAAGGCGTGGAAGTACACCAGGTCTCCGACCAGCCCAAGGTCGTCAAGCAAGCCGTCAGCCGGTTCATGAAGTCGCTGCTGGAGGCATTGCTCATCGTGCTCGCGATCAGTTTCGCCAGCCTCGGCTGGCGCGCCGGGATGGTGGTTGCGCTCTCCATCCCGGTGGTGATGGCGGGTACCTTCCTGCTGATGAAACTGTTCGGCATCGACTTGCAGCGGGTTTCCATCGGCGCGCTGATCATCGCGATCGGCCTGCTGGTGGACGACGCGATGATCGCGGTCGAGATGATGAAGGTGAAGCTGGAGCAAGGCTGGAACAAGAGCAGTGCCGCCATCTTCGCCTACTCCAGCACCGCCTTCCCCATGCTCACCGGCACCCTGATCACCGCCGCCGCCTTCCTGCCGGTGGGTCTGGCGAAATCCTCGGCCGGCGAATACACCATCTCGATCTGCATCGTGGTCACCATCTCGCTGCTGGTCTCCTGGCTGGTCGCGGTCGTGTTCACGCCCTATATCGGCTACCGGATCATGGCTGAACACCGCAACGTGGCGGAAACGCTTTACCAGAACTGGTTCTACGTCCGCTTCAGGAAGCTGCTGATCGCCTGCATCGAATATCGCAAAACGGTGATTGCCGCCACGCTCATGCTGTTCGTGTTGTCACTGCTGGGTTTCAGCAAGGTCGAGCAGCAGTTCTTCCCGCCTTCAGAGCGCACCGAATTGCTGGTGGATGTATGGCTGCCTGAAGGGACGGCGTTCTCCCTTACCGAAGGGGTGACGCAGGAGATCGAGCAGAAACTGAAGGACGATCCGAATGTGTCGAGCTATGTCAGCTATATCGGCGGCAGTACCCCGCGATTCTACCTGCCGCTCGACCTGCAGCTGCCGGCCCTGAATTACGCGCAGATCGTCATCACCACGCGCGACCTGCAAGCCCGGGAAGCCGAGCTGAAAAAACTGCGCAATATGCTGGATAGCGAATACGCCGCCCTCGGCATCCGCGTCTCGCGCCTGGAGAACGGGCCGCCGGTCGGCTATCCGGTGCAGTTCCGCATCATCGGACAGGAACTGGGCAAGGTGCGCGAGATCGCCGATCAGGTGCTGCAGATCGTCAAGCTGGCTCCGGACACCAAGAATGTCAGCCAGGACTCCAATGAACCGATCAAGACGATCAACATCGAACTCGACCAGGGCAAGGCACGTGCGCTCGGCATCTCGTCGCAGGCCCTTTCACGCTACCTGCAGATGCTGCATTCCGGCATCAGCGTGACCCAGTACCGCGAAGCCGACAAGCGCATCGAGGTAGTGATGCGTGCCGAGGAGGAAGACCGGCGCAGCGAGACGTTCCTCAAGCATGTCCGCATCCACACCACCAATGGCAAGTTCGTGCCGCTTTCGGACATCGCCACGCTGAGCGAACATACCGAGGAGGGGATTGTCTGGCGCCTGAACCGCATGCCCGTGGTGACCGTGCGCGCCGATGTGGCCGACAACGTGCAGGCCTCGGAGGTCAGCCACGCCATCGAACAGAAACTCGATCGCCTTCGCGCGAGCCTGCCCAGCGGATACCGTATCGAGACCGGCGGCGCCGACGAGGACAGCGGCAAGGCCACCGATTCCATCGTCGCCGTGCTGCCCCTGATGAGCTTCATCATCCTCACCCTGCTGATGTGGCAGTTGCGCCAGTTCAGGCTGGTGGCGCTGGTATTGCTCACCGCCCCGCTCGGCCTGATCGGCGTCTCTGCAGCGCTGCTCGCCTTCCACGTGCCATTCGGTTTTGTTGCCATGCTCGGCATGATCTCCCTGGCCGGCATGATCATGCGCAACTCGGTGATCCTGGTCGACCAGATCGAACAGGACATCAAGCAGGGGCTGTCGCGCTACGCCGCCATCGTCGACTCGACGGTGCGCCGTGCCCGTCCGATCGTGCTCACCGCCGCCGCCGCCATCCTGGCGATGATTCCGCTGACCACCAGCGTGTTCTGGGGTCCCATGGCCATCGTCATCATGGGCGGCCTGCTCGTCGCGACTTTGCTCACGCTGCTGTTCCTGCCTGCACTGTATGCGGCATGGTTCAACGTCAAACGGGAATGACAGGGCAGACAACGCGGCGGCGGCCCGGATTGCGGGATGTTTTTGGTTAGAGCGGTGGCAGGCGCAGCACTGCTTTCCGGCTATTTCGTTTCCGCCGTCAGCATGCGCTCGACGTAGCGGGCGATCAGGTCGATTTCCAGATTCACCCGCGTTCCGACCTTCAGTTCGTTGAGCGTGGTCACCTCCAGCGTATGCGGGATGAGATTCACCTCGAACTCGGCGCCCGACACCTGGTTCACCGTCAGGCTGACGCCGTTGATCGTGATGGAACCTTTCACCGCAATATATTTGGCCAGCGGCCTGGGCGCTCGTACCACCAGGCGCCAGCTTTCGCCGATATCGTTGAAGGCGACCACTTCGCCCACCCCGTCCACATGTCCGCTGACCAGATGGCCACCCAATCGATCGGACAGGCGCAGTGCCTTTTCCAGATTGACATGGCCGCCCTGCGCTTCAAGTCCGGTGGTGCAATTCAGGGTTTCGCGCGACACATCGACCGTGAAATCCTTGCCCGCATGCTGTACCACGGTCAGGCATACGCCGTTCACCGCGATGCTGTCGCCCAGCTGCACATCGTCCATGCCAAGCCCCTCGGTCGCAACGGTCAGGCGCAGACCGCCCTCTCTCTCCTGCACCGATCTGATTAAGCCGACATCGGCCACGATTCCGCTGAACATGGTCATTTCCCCTTTGTCATTGTCGCAATGATGCGCAGATCATCGCCCACCTGCCGTACATCCCGCCATTGCAAATCCGTGCCCTGCTGCAACTGCGTCAGCACGCCCAGCTCAACCAGGCCTCGCGCCGCATCGCCCAGCAATTTCGGTGCGAGATACAGCACCAGTTCGTCCACCAATCCAGCCTCAAGCAACGCACCGTTCAAGGTGCGTCCGGCCTCCACCAGCACCTCGTTGATGCCGCGTCGGGCAAGGTCCTGCAGTGCGGCCGCCAGGTCGACCCTGCCCCGCGCTCCCGGCAGCAGCATCACCTCGACGTTATCTGCCTGTAGCGCCTGATGTCGGGTCACATCCGGGACCGCCGTATAAACCAGCGTCCGCCCTCCTTGCAATATTCTGGCCTGGGGTGCTATGTGCAGGCCGCTGTCCAGCACCACGCGCAATGGCTGCCGTGCAGTCGCAATCTCCCGCACATCCAGCCGGGGATCGTCCGCCCGCACCGTACCGCTGCCGGTCAGCACGGCACAGGAGCGCGCGCGCCATTCCTGCACGTCGCGCCGCGCCGCCTCGCCGGTGATCCATTTGCTGACCCCGTTCGCCAGCGCGGTACGGCCATCCAGGCTTGCCGCGATCTTGCTGCGCACCCAGGGCATGCCGCGCGTCATGCGCGCTATAAAACCGATGTTCAGTTCCCTTGCCGCTGCTTCCATCAGGCCGCATTCGACCGCGATTCCGGCGCCACGCAGTTTATTCAGCCCTTGTCCGGCAACCAGAGGATTGGGATCCTGCATCGCCACGACCACGCGCGTCACCCCCGCTGCAATGAGCGCGTCGGCGCAGGGCGGCGTTCGCCCATGGTGACTGCAGGGTTCCAAAGTCACATATGCGGTTGCCCCCCGTGCCGCCGCACCCGCCGCCCGCAGCGCATGCACCTCGGCGTGTGGTTCGCCTGCACGCACATGCCAGCCCTCGCCGATGACTCGCCCTTCCCGCACCAGCACGCAGCCGACGCGCGGGTTCGGGCTCGTTGTGTACAAGCCCTGCTCCGCCAGACGGAGTGCCCGCGCCATCCACTGGCTGTCTGCTGCTGTCATTGCTTGTCGCTCTTGCGCCGCCTGGTGTTCTTGACGGCATCGATGGCCTCGGAGAAATCCCCGACGTCCTGAAAGCTCTTGTACACGGAGGCGAAACGGATATAGGCGACCTTGTCGAGCTTCAACAGCTCCTTCATCACCATCTCGCCGATCTGGCGCGAGCCGATCTCGCGTTCGCCGATAGCGAATATCCGCTGCGTGACATGATCGATGGCAGCATCGACCAGTTCGGTGGGAACCGGACGCTTGTGCAACGCCCGAGTGAAACTGGTGCGCAACTTCTCTTCGTCGAATTCGCTGCGCATGCCGTTCTGCTTGACCACCTGAGGCATGCGCAATTCCACCGTCTCATAGGTGGTGAAACGCTTGTCGCACGACAGGCAGCGGCGGCGGCGGCGGATGCTGTCGCCTTCCTCGCTTTCGCGCGTATCCACCACTTGGGTATTGGGACCTTTGCAGAATGGACAGCGCATGATCGCAGCTCAGTCGCCGTACACCGGAAATTGCGCGGTCAGCTTCTTGACTTCGCCGACGACGCGTGCGATCACCGCATCGTCGTTCGGCGCATCCAGCACGTCGGCGATCAAATGTGCCAGCTTCTCGGCTTCCAGTTCCTTGAAACCGCGCGTCGTCATGGCCGGCGAACCGATGCGGATGCCGGAAGTGACAAAAGGTTTTTCCGGATCGTTCGGGATGGCGTTCTTGTTCACCGTGATGTGCGCGCGGCCCAGTGCTGCCTCGGCATCCTTGCCAGTCAGTTTTTTGGCGCGCAGGTCGACCAGGAACACGTGGCTGTCGGTGCGGCCGGAGACGATACGCACACCGCGTTCGGTCAGCACCTTGGCCATCACTTGCGCGTTGTGGATCACCTGCTTCTGGTATTCCTTGAACTCCTTGCTCGCCGCCTCCTTGAAAGCCACGGCCTTGGCAGCGATCACGTGCATCAGCGGGCCGCCTTGCAGTTGCGGGAAGATGGCGGAATTCAGCGCCTTCTCGTGCTCCGCCTTGGCCAGGATCAGGCCGCCGCGCGGACCGCGCAGGGTCTTGTGCGTGGTGGTGGTGACGAAGTCGGCGATGCCGACCGGATTGGGGTAATAACCCGCAGCCACCAGTCCGGCATAGTGCGCCATGTCCACGAACAGGTAGGCACCGACGCTATCTGCGATGGCGCGGAAGCGTTTCCAGTCGATGACCAGCGAATAAGCGGAAGCGCCCGCCACGATCATTTTCGGCTTGTGCTCGTTGGCCAGTTTCTGCACCTGGTCGTAGTCGATCTCTTCCTTGTCGTTCAATCCGTACTGAATGGCGTTGTACAGCTTGCCGCTGATGTTCACGGTGGCACCGTGGGTCAGGTGGCCGCCATGTGCCAGGCTCATGCCGAGGATGGTGTCGCCCGGCTTGAGCACGGAGACATACACCCCCTGGTTGGCCTGGGAACCGGAATGCGGTTGCACGTTGGCGTATTCAGCGCCGAACAGCGCCTTGGCGCGGTCGATGGCCAGTTGCTCCGCCACGTCGACGTATTCGCAACCGCCGTAGTAGCGCTTGCCGGGATAGCCTTCAGCATATTTGTTGGTCAGCTTGCTGCCTTGCGCCTCCATCACCGCCGGGCTGGTGTAGTTTTCCGAGGCGATCAGCTCGATATGGTCTTCCTGACGGCGGTTTTCGTTCTGGATCGCGGCCCACAGTTCGGGGTCGGTCGCGGCGATGGTGTTTTTGCTGGAGAACATGGCTTGCATCCCTAAAAATAGTTGGAAAACAGGAAGGCGCGGATTCTACCATGCCATGCCGCAGGCCTTACAAATGGCCCCCTCAGACCGCTTGCCATCGAACCTTTTCGATTTCTGGCACTCGAATCGCCCGAGTGCTAGAATTGCCAATAAGGAGGAAGTGCCATGAATTCAGCCATGAGTCTACCAATGCCATCTGCCATCGGCAGCATTGAGGGGTATGTGCAGGCCGTGAACCGCTTTCCCGTACTGACGCAGGATGAGGAGCTGTCTTTGGCGACACGCTTCAAGACGCAGAACGATCTGGACGCAGCGCGTCAGTTAGTGCTTTCTCACCTGCGCGTCGTCGTCAGTGTTGCGCGCGGATATGCAGGTTATGGCTTGCCACAGGCCGACTTGATTCAGGAAGGGAACGTTGGCCTGATGAAAGCCGTGAAACGCTATGATCCGTCGCGCGGCGTTCGTCTGGTTTCGTTCGCACTGCACTGGATACGCGCGGAAATTCACGAATACGTGATCCGCAACTGGCGCTTGGTAAAGATTGCCACGACCAAGGCCCAGCGTAAGCTGTTCTTCAATCTGCGCAGCATGAAGGAAGGTCTGGAACCGCTCAGGCCGCAGCAGGTCAGCGAGATCGCCACCCAGCTCAATGTGAGCGAGCACGATGTGGTGGAGATGGAAGCACGCTTCGCCGGGCATGAAGTGGCGCTTGAGCCGCTGGCCGGCGAGGAAGACGATAACTATGCCCCCATCAACTATCTGGCCGACAATGCCGAACACGAGCCTTCCTGCATCCTGGAAGCTGCCGAACGTGAGCACCTGCATACGTCCGGCTTGGCGCAAGCCTTGTCCAGTCTGGACGAACGCAGCCGGCGCATCGTGGAAGCACGCTGGTTGCGCGACAACGACGAACATGCCGCCACGCTGCATGAGCTCGCCGCCGAGTTCAACGTGTCCGCTGAACGCATCCGCCAGATCGAGCAGAAGGCACTGAGCAAAATGCAGACGCTGCTGAGCTTGCCCGCAGCCGCCTGATTCGGATGTTGTGAAAAAAAAGCCGCGGACGATTCCGCGGTTTTTTTTACTTCACCACCCTCAGCGTCGGCTTGCCCTGTGGCTGAGGATCGTCGGGCGGCGGCCCGTCCGGGCTGGCAACCGGCGCGCCGATGGGAGCCGACTCCTGCCCCTGGAACACCAGACCTTGGCCGGTCTCCTTGGCGAAAATACCGATCACGGCGGACACCGGAACGATGAGCTGGTGTGCAACGCCGCCGAATCGACCGCCGCAGGTGATGTCCTCGTTTCCCAACTGCAGGTTGCGCACGGCATCCATGCCGATGTTCAGCACGATCTTGCCATCCTTGACGTAAGCCATCGGCACCTGCGTGTAGTCGTCAACCTGCACCGCCAGATAAGGCGTGTAGCCGGCATCGGCACACCAGTCGTAGATGGCTCTGATCAGATAGGGCTTGGTGGAGGGTTCGCTCATGCAGGGCCCGCCGAGGTCACTTGCGCATCGCCTTTTCGGCGGGCGTCATTGCCTCGATGTAGGCAGGACGCGAAAACAGCCGTTCCGCATATTTCATCAGCGGTGCCGCTTCCTTGTCCAGCTGGATGCCGTAGTGGTCGAGGCGCCACAGCAGCGGGGCGATCGCCACATCGAGCATGGAGAACTCGTCACCCAGCATGAATTTCTGCTTGGAGAACACCGGCGAAATCTGCGTAAGGTTCTCGCGTACCGCCGCGCGTGCCTTCTCCGCGACCTTGGCATTATTGCTTTCCAGGCCGGGGATATGGCAGAACAGCTCGTTTTCAAAGCGGTGCAGGAACAAGCGTGCCCGCGCCCGCATTACCGGATCCGGCGGCATCAGCTGCGGGTGCGGGAAGCGCTCGTCGATGTATTCGTTGATGATGTTAGCCTCGTACAGGATCAGGTCGCGCTCGACCAGCACCGGTACGGTGTTATACGGATTCATCACCGCCAGGTCTTCCGGCTTGTTATAGACATCCACGTCGATGACCTGGAAATCCATACCTTTTTCGAACAAAACAAAGCGGCAACGGTGGCTATAGGGATCGGTCGTCCCCGAATACAAAGTCATCATGTAGCAAATTATCCTTTTATCAATTGGTTACGCACCATTGTGCTGCGCACCAGTTGATACCCTACCATGATGACACCTATGCTGACCAGTCCTCCCCACAGAACCGGTATGGTTCCGGTGCCGTTCACGCCCGCAATCCAGACGAAACGCTCAAGCAGGGTGCCGACGATGATGCCGGCGGCGATCACCACTGTCGCCTTCGGGTTGTGCCGGGTCACCGGGAAGCACAGCGACGCGAACGGGATCACGAATTTCAACGCAATCATGGTCCACCACAGCGCGCTGAAATCGCCGTTCTGCATTCCGTCGATACGATCGCGTTCATCCCCAAGGTTGCCGTACCAGATCGTCAGATATTGGGCAAAGAAGGTGTACATCCACAACAAGGTGAACGCCAGCATCATCTGCGCCAGATAGTTGTAGATGAACTCGTCGACCCGCTTCACCAGCCTGTTGCGCGTGTTCAGCACGTAGATCCAGATCACCAGGAAGGACAGGAACATGCCGAAGTTGCTGACCAGATTCTGCATGCCGTAGATCGCACTGTGCCAGGAAGGCTTCAGCGTCATCTCGAAGTCCCATGCCACCATGGTGGCATACAGCACGGTGAAGAACGGCACCCAGCAGGCCACATGATGGAACTTCGCGCGATCCTCCTCGCTGCGATCCATGACTGCCTGGCGCTTGATGAAGATGCGCCACACGAACATGACCGTCAGCATGCCGATCACTTCGCGCGCCGCCAGCAGCGGCAGGGTGTACCAGCCCGGCATGTGAACGTTCTCGCCGTGCGAAACGTGGCCGATCCACGGGAACGTATGCTCGCCGCCGATCAACAGGATCACCAGCAACACGAATGCCAGCGGGAACAAGGAATACAGGGATACGCCCAGCTGCCCGATCTGCAACCGCCACTTGGCGCCGACCAGATAGAGCACCGAACACAAGGCCACACCGCTCAACGCCAGGTAAGTGACCACCACAAAGCTGGCGGTCAGCACCGACCAATTACTGTAAGAAAGCATACTCAATTCCCCCTTGGTTACCGGCCGTTAACGTTGGCCTGCACAGTGCCACCCTGCTGCAGCACCTTGCGCACATAGTTGACCACATGCCAGCGCTCGGTCGGCGACAGGTCGTTGGCGTACGGAGGCATCACCGCGCCGCCGAACGTCATCATCCCCCAGATGAAGCCATCGCTGCGCTGCTTGGTCTGGTCAGCGGTCAGGTTATAGGGTTGCAACACCAGTTTCTGCCCCACCAGCCCGTCACCCTTGCCGGCATAACCGTGGCAGGGGGTGCAATAGATGCCGAACAGGCGACCGCCCAGTTCGACCGACTTCTGCGTGGCCGGCACGGGATTCTTCTGCTTGTCGGCCGCCTCCATGTCCTTCACGAAGCTGGCCGTGCCTTGCACTGGTACCGAATGCTCCGGATAGGTTGCCATGCCGGGATTGGCCGGATTGACGCTTTCCTGCGGTTTGGTGCTGATCTGCTCCGACATATCCTTGGACCAGGGCCATGCTTGCGCCACCGCAGGCGCAATCAGTAACGCAATCGCTAAAGTTATTTTTCTCATCTGCCTGCCTCTTCCTGAATTTCCAATGCCTTGTGCTTGGTGAAGATCTCCCTGAGCTTGGCCACGGAACCATCTTCGGCCTTCACCAGGATACCGATCTGGTCTTCCGAGACCTTGGCGCTGTACAGCGGCGAACGGCGCGCCGGCAACCCCGCACAGATCAGGAAGCCCAGCACCGTGATATAGACCCCGCCCAGAATGAACATTTCATAGGTCAGCACCAGATCCGGCGGGATCGGCACGATAGGTTTGCCGCCCTTCATCTGGGAATAGAAGCTGGCCTGCGAACCGGCGATCAGCGTGAATGCCAGCAATCCGCCCGTAAGGGCTCCGCCCAAGGTGAACCACTGCACCTTCACCGGTTTCTCGCCGAGAAACTCCTCGACTTCCGGGTGCTCGATCGGCGACTTGACCACCAGGTCGTCGGCTGCATCAAAACCCTTGATATCGGAATTGCGCAGTTCGCTGACGACGGCTTCGGCTTCGTCGAAATTGTTATACAGGGCAAGCAGGTAACGTTTGCTCATTTAGTTGGCTCCCTTCGCAGCGAGTTCTTCCTTCACAGCCTGCTCTTCCTTCTTTTTCGCCAGACTGCGGTGATACACCATTTCCTTGACCTCATACATGGAAACCGACGGCACAACCTTGCAGAACACCATGAACAGCAGGGTGAACCAGCCGAAGCTGCCGAACACGATGCCCCATTGCACCATGCTGGGCCACATGTGCTCGTCCCATGTCCATGGGTAATAGCCATGCGAGAAGGTCGGTGCCACGATCATCCAGCGCTCCAGCCACATGCCCAGGTTGAGCAGCAGCGATACGGCGAACATCACGGGGATGCTGGTCTGCCATTTCTTGACCATCAACGCGAACGGCACCACGGAACCGCAGAAGATCATGCCCCAGAAGAACGGCGCAAAGCGACCGGTCGCTTTCTCGATCAGCACAGCCTTGGCTGCCTCATCATGGCTGTACCATGTCGCGGCAAATTCGATGCAGTTCAGGTAGGTCCACACCATCGCGATCGCGAAGGTCAGGCGCACCGTCTTCTTCAGGATCGGCAGCGTCATGTATTCCTCGAACCTGAACACATAGCGCAGGATGATGAACAGCGTGATGATCGCCGCGCAACCGGAGTACAGCGCACCCGCCACGAAGTACGGCGGGAACGACGTCACGTGCCAGCCGGGCTGCTGCGACATGGCGAAGTCGGATGCCACGATGGAGTGCACCGACACCGCCAGCGGAATCAGGAAACATGCCACGGTCAGGTAGGTGATGCGGAAGTTGCGCCACTGGCGGTCGGTGCCTTCCCAGCCCAGTGCCAGAATGGAATACAGCTTCTTGCGCCAGCCCTGATGAATGTTGTCGCGGCAGATCGCCAGATCCGGGATCGAACCGATATACAGGAACAGCACGGACGAGCTCAGGTAAGTGAAGATCGCCATCGCATCCCACAACAGCGGGGACTGGAAGTTAGGCCACACCCAGCGCTCGCTCGGATAGGGCAGCGCATAGTAAACCTGCCACAGGCGCCCCAGGTGCACCATCACGAACAAGCCGGCAGTCATCAGCGAGAACGTGGTCATCGCTTCGGCGAAGCGGTAGATCGGTTTGCGCCAGTCGGCATGCATCAGGTGCAGGATCGCCGACAGCAACGTGCCGGAGTGACTCATGCCGATCCAGAAGATGAAGGTGGCGATGTACAGCCCCCACACATTGGGGTTGTCAAAATTACCCACCCCAAGGCCGACGTTGTACTGATAGATCTCGCAGCCCACCGCCACGCCCACCATGGCAATGGCCACCAGCAAAATCACCCAGTACAGTTTGCGAGGCGATTCAAGGCTCTTGAGCACATCCTTGTTGATCTGTGCCCAGGCGATGTCTTCGCGGATATCTTTTCCCATTTTCTCTTTTCCTTCCCTTGTGCCTTATACGGCGCTTTCGCGCACCCGCTCCAGATACATCACCGAAGGATAGGGACGCAGTTCTTCCAGGATGCGGTAGCCGCGCAAACGGTTGCCTTCCTTCTCGTCCTTGTCCTGCACTTCCTTCGTCAGTTCGACCTGCTGGCTCTTCCACTGTTTGGCAACCTGCGATTCCGGGTTGAACAGATTGCCGAAGGTGATCGCACCGACCGGGCACGCTTCCTGGCATGCGGTCTGCACGTCGCTGTCCTGCACCGGACGCCCTTCAGTCTTCGCGTTGTTGCGGGCGGTGTAGGTGCGCTGCTTGCAGAACGTGCATTTCTCCATCACGCCCTTGGTGCGCACGGTCAGATCCGGATTGAGCTGCTGGTTCAACGGCTCCGGCCAGACTTTTTCCTGCTCCGGATAGTTGTACCAGTTGAAATAACGCACCTTGTACGGACAGTTCGCCGAGCAGTAACGCGAACCGATGCAGCGGTTGTAGATCTGCGAGTTCAGGCCGTCCTCGGTGTGGTTGGTGGCACCCACCGGACACACCGTCTCGCACGGTGCCGCTTCGCATTGCTGGCACATCATCGGCAGGAAGCGCGCGCCCTTGTCGGCGTCGAATTCGCCCACGCCGGCACTCTCGTCCCAGTAGCGCTCAATGCGCATCCAGTGCATGGCCTGGCCGTGCGAATATTTCTCCTTCCCCACCACCGGCAGGTTGTTCTCGGCATAGCAGGCCACGCTGCAGGCGTTGCAGCCGGTACAGGCATCGAGGTCTATGCTCATCGCCCATTTGATGTCGGACGGATACGCCTCCCAGTCCGGATGCCCCTTGTCATCGACCGGATGGGTATGGCGAAACTTCGACCAGTTTTCTAGCAAATTGGAAACTGACATGCTTTAGACCTCCTTCGAAAGATCAACTTTGTCGGCCGCTACCTGGACCGCAATCTTCTTCTTGCCCGCCTGGCTGCCGCCGACAGGTCCCTCTTCCTTGACAATGACAACGCGCTGACCGGTCTTGCTGATCTTCACGCCGGTCTCGTTGAGCGCGAGCTCGCCAGTCTCCTTGTCGAACACGGCATCCAGCATGGCGAACACGTTGGCGCCCACGCCCTTGGCATAGCGCCCCATCGCCTCGTGGCCATAGCCGACCGGCACCGAAACCGCATCCGGATGGATGCCCGGGAACAGGTAGGCCTGCGTCCTGATGGTTCCGCTTCTGGAGGTCACCTCGACGATATCGCCCTCCACGATCCCCAGCTTGGCTGCGGTCTTGGGATTGATTTCGACCCAGGAATCCCACACGATCGTGGTCAGCGGATCGGGCGACTCCTGCAGCCAGGGTTCGTTCGCATTGCGACCGTCACGCATGCTGGCCGACACGGCGGGAATCAGGCGCAGCGGATACTCCTGATCCGCCGTCGCCGAAGGCAGCCTCAGGTCGGATGCCGAGGCCTTGGCCGACACGGCACCGGCGATTCCCTTCATCGGCACGAAACCCTTGCTCAGCGTCTCGTCCCAGAAAACATCGTCGTCATCGGTGGCCTTGCCGCCGAGTGCAACCTTGTTCTTCAGCACCGCACTGCGCAGATAGGCGTAGAAATCGTCGAATTCCTTGTACTTGTCCGCCTTGCGCTGCTTGAGCAGGGCCAACAGGATGTCGCCGATACCGCGAGTGTCCGGATACAGCTTGTCCATCAGCGGCTGGCGGAAGCTCATCTGCGCATAGCCGGCCGAGCCCGCGCCTTCCGGTGCGGCCATGTATTCCGGCACCACGGTGGCCCAGTCTTCCATCGCCGACTCCAGCGGCAGCACCAGGTCGGCCGCCTGCGCGGTTTCGTCCAGGTACTGCGCAAACGCCACCTTGAAGTCGGCCTTGGCGTAGTTATCCTTGAACTTCAATGCCGCCGGCGCGCTGAACACCGGATTGACGCCGTAGCTGAAAACCACCTTGTATTTGCCGGCAGCCAGGCCATCGTTGAGGCTGACCAGCGAAGCGCGGTTGCCCACGGTCGGCGCAATCTGCGGGAACGGCACGCTGGCGCTCGCCTCCACGGTCTTGCCGATGTTGCCCAGCACCCGATTGAGCAGGGCGATGGCGGCCGCATTCTGCGAACCGTGTGCATAACCTTCCGCCGCGCTCCCTGTCAGCACCAGGCTGGGCGTGCGCTCTTTCAGCAGGGCAGCCAGCTTTTCGATCTGCTCGACGGTGACATCCGTCTCGCCGCTCACACGCTCGGGCGTATAAGCCTTGCTTGCTGCGGCGACATCGGCGGGGATAGCCAGGCCGGCCTTGCCCAGGGCATTGATGATGCCGAGCGCCAGCACGCCTTCCGAACCGGGGCGCACCCCGATCCAGCGATCGGCATTCGCGCCGGTCAGCGTCATCTTGGGCTCGATCTGCACCAGCACCCCGCGCCCTTCCGGACGGCTCCCCTTGCGGAACTGCGCATACTGCTGGGAGAAATGCACCGGAGAGACCCATGCCCCGAGGAAGTCGGCGCCGAACGACACCACCACCCGGGCCTTGTCGATACGGTAGCGCGGCATCGATACGCCATAGGCCTTCTTGTTGGCGGCGCGCAGCACGGCCGGGGAGATCGCCTCATAGGAGAAGTGGTTCTTGCTGCCCAGCTCGTCCATGTAGTTGCCCAGCAGCGCCTGCACGTGGCCGCTCATGTTGCCGGTCAGGAAGGCGACTTCCGCGCCCTTGACGCCGTTCAGCTTGTCGGCGATGACGCCCAGCGCCTTGTCCCAGGTAATCGCCTCGCCCTTCAGCAGCGGCTGGCGCACGCGGTCAGGGTTGTAGTGCGCCTGCACGCCCGACAGGCCCAGGCCGCACATCCTGCCGCGATTGATCGGCGAATTCGGGTTGCCTTCCGCCTTGAGTACGCGGCCTTCGCGCACGCGCCCCATGATGTTGCAGCCGGCTTCGCACTGCGCACAGGTCGAATTGAAGTAGTTCGAAATGCTGGGAATGACGTAGGAAGGCAGGGTCACATAGGAAGTGACGGTTTCCTTGCCATCTTCGATCGAGGTATTGCCGCAGCCGCTCAAGGCGACGGCGGTTCCGCCCCAGCCCAGCACTTTCAAAAAGTCACGCCGATTGAAATCGTTCTCTGTCATCACATAATCCCCTGATATCTTGCTTGTGTTAATCGTCACGCGCTTACTTGTGGCACGTGAAGCAATCGTTCGGACCATGCCCGGTCTCGGTCGAGTTGGCGCTGACCGGATGATCCTTCTGATGGCAGCTGGCACACCAGCCCATGGTCAGCGGTTTCTGGCGCTGCGCCACCGTCATGGCCTTCACATTGCCATGGCAGTAACCGCACACCTCCTGATAAGGGCGATCCTGCTGGAAGTAGAAACGCTGGATGTGGCGCTCGTGATTGAAACGCACGAAATCGGGAAGGTCATGCACCTTCTTCCAGGGAATCGGCTTCTTGGCATCCCAGTATTCAAACAATTTCTGGATGCGCGGCTTGTCCCTGACCGATTCGATGCTCTGATGGCAGCCGATGCATTTCTGCACCGGCGGGATGCCCGCTACCATGCTGCGACGCGCATAGGTGTGGCAATACATGCAGTTGATCTGCATACCGCCGTCCTTGGCATCGCCAGCATGGCGGAAATGGGGAAATTCAATCGGTTGTTCGATCTGGGGACCCAGATCGTCCGGCGTGGTCAATTTTGGCGCGGCGTCGGCAGCGTAACTTCCCGCACCCGCAAACAGCCCGACAAGCAGAATGAACAAACGCAAAATATGCTGCATCGTAAGTAGCCCCCTGACAAAACCTGGATGATTATCTATATATTACTGTCCGCTTATGCACGGCCAGCATTCACTGCTCGCTAACATCTTCCCTCGGCGCCCACCATGCAAACCGCAACGGTGTTACCGATAAGGCACGGCATCTTCAACAGTTCAAATAATCATGTCAACACAGCAGCCGGCAGGTCCGCGCTCCGGCAAAAAAAAGGCCTTTGGGTAAAAGTAGTTGCATTAATTTCAGAAATCCCTGAAAGTACGGGAATGGAAATGGAACACCTTTCAGATACCACCTGGCGCTTCATCCATCACTTTGGGGAAATGGGAAGTCGCTGGGGGATCAGCCGTACCGTTGGCCAGATCTACGCGCTGCTCTATATCTCGCATGTCCCGCTGAACGCCGACGACATCACTTATCTGCTGTCCTTCTCCCGCTCCAACGTCAGCATGGGGCTGAAGGAATTGCAAAGCTGGCGCCTGTTGCGTTCGGAATACCGCGCCGGCGACCGCCGCGAATATTTCAAGGCCCCGGAGGATGTGTGGGAGATCTTCCGCACGCTGGCGGACGAGCGGCGGCGGCGCGAAGTGGAGCCGACCCTGTCGGTGCTGCGGGAATGCCTGCTCGACCCCAAGAACACGCCCGAGGACGAACATTTCCACAGACGCATGCAGGAGATGTACGACCTCATCTCCATGGCCAACGAGTGGTTCATCGATATCCAGAAACTGAGCGCGGAGGATCTCACCTCGCTGATGCATCTGGGCGCACAAGCGAAAAAGCTGCTGCACGCCAAGAACCGCCTGCTATCATTCGCAGGCCTGACCAAGGAAGAAGTCTCCGAATAACGCGGGCCACCGCCCCGCAGATCGTCTGCCATCCCCGATGCACGGCAATCAGCCATCGTACCGGCGTTGCAGACGCATTGATTAAAGACCTGACATGAACGAAGAACAAGCCGTCCTGGATTTTTTCTCGCAGGAAGCAAACCTGCCTCTGGCCGTGATCGCCGCCGAACACCTGGATGCGATCCGCCTGCGCCTCAACAACGAATTCTGGCTGGCCCTGCGCAAGCGGCTGGACCTCTGGCTGGCGCAGCAGTCGCTGCCATGGAGCACGGAGGTAACGGAAGACCGCAACAACGAAGATTGCCTGGTCGGCGTGTACCTGCAGCCGCATGCCGAACAAGCAGTTTTTCTGCGCGTGTTCATGGAACAGCAATTCCTCGGCGACCATTACCGCATCTTCTATGGCCTGATGTGGAACAACGTGCCGGATGCTTCGAAAAAAACCTTGCCCGCCGTGGAAGCGTTGCGCGTCCGCCTGGGCGATGCCGGATTCAAACACAGCGACAGCTTTCTGGGCTGGCAATGGCTGCCCTGGCACCCGCGCCGCCGCGACTTCCTGCTGCCCTTTATCACCCGCCGCGAAGAACTGCTGGACGACGCCATGCGCCCCTGGCAGTCCCTGCTGCTGGAACACGGAGAACAGTTGCGACTGGCCAACGCGGCCTTGCAGGAAGCACCGCGCAGCGCAGTCGTCTCGCTCGATCAATTGCGCGGCAGATCGAAATCCTGACCTGAGACGTAGTCCGCATCGCACAGCGGCAACGGTCGCCAGATTCTTGTAAACTCCATACCCGGTAAAAACAGGGAATGGCAATGGATGGACTAACGTTTGCAAAGCTGTCGACATACTGGTCCGCACCGGAAGTGGCGACCAACCTGATCGTATTTTTCAACCTGTTTGGCGCGCTCATACTCGGCCTCATCGTCGGCTACGAACGCTCTTACCATGGCCGTGCAGCCGGCATGCGCACCTACGGACTGGTCTGCATGGCCGCCGCCGCCGTCACCGTCATCTCCGGTTATCCGAGTTACTGGTTCGGCGGGCAGGTGAATGCAGCCCTTGCCGGCGACCCGACGCGCGTCATCCAGGGAATCGTCACCGGCATCGGCTTCCTCGGCGCGGGCGTCATCATGCGCGAGGGCCTCAACATCAGCGGCCTCACCACCGCCGCCTCGATCTGGACGTGCTCCGCCATCGGCATCATGGTCGGTGTCGGCTTCTATGCCTCCGCAATCATGCTCACCCTGCTCTCGGCCATGTGCATGATGTGGATATCCAAGCTGGAAAGCTGGCTGCCATCGCGACCGGCCATTGCCGTCACGCTCGAATTCCAGAAGAACTTCGTGCCGCTGGAACATACGTTGCGCGAAGTCGTCTATTCGCACGGCTACGAGATCGCATCGGGCTCCTTCGCCATACGCTCCAGCAACGAGAAACTGGAGTGGCATTTCGTTGCCATCGCCCTGAGCAAGAGCAGCGGTGCGGCAATGAACGAATTGGCCAGCGGCTTGAGCACGCTGCAAGGCGTCGAGGACTTCTCGCTCATCCACGCCAGGAACTGACAACCCGCCCATCCTGCCCGCGGGATCGGGCACGCACCGGAGGCACCATGCAAAACGCCGCTGACATCACGACCGTTGCGCACGTCATCCAGCTGGCGGTCGCCCCCGTCTTTCTGCTGACCGGCATCGGCGCGATACTCGCGGTCATCACCAACCGCATCGCCCGCATCGTGGATCGCTCCAGGGTGCTGGGCAACCTGGCGGACCAGACGCAGCCTGCGGTAAAGAGCGAGATGGCGATGCTTGCCCGCAGGGCCCGCTGGGTCCACTGGTCGGTCAGTCTTTGCACCATGTCGGCACTGTTCATCTGCATCGTGATCGCAGCCCTGTTCCTGGGCTCGGAAACGGGCACGGATCCATCGCGCGTGGTTTCACTGTTCTTCATTTCGGCGATGCTGGCGCTGATCTTCGGTCTGCTGTGTTTCCTGCGCGAGATATTCCTCGCTACCGGAAACGTCGAGATGCGAAAGAGCCGGCACTGAATCGCGGGAAATGCACCTTCCCGTACCCCCGAAGCTGCATTGACAATTTTCAGACCGGATTGTCCTGATCGAAGAAACGATGTTCCAGCCCGAAACGCGCAGCCAGATGCTGACCCAGCGCCTGGATTCCGTAGCGCTCGCTGGCGTGGTGTCCCGCCGCGATGAAGGCAACGCCGGTTTCCTGTGCTACGTGCACGTTCTGCTCCGAAATTTCGCCAGTCAGGAACGCGTCCACCCCCAGCGCCACCGCCTGTTCGAAATAACCCTGCGCTGCGCCGCTGCACCAGGCGATGCGGACGATGTTGGGATTGGCATGGCCGATGACCTGGGGTACGCGCTGCAGGACATGCTGGACATGCTGGGCGAGTTGCTGCAAGGTCTGCGACTGAGCCAGGACGCCATGCATGGCGATGTCCTGCTCGCCGAAACGCCCATGCTCGACGAAACCGAGCCGTTCGCCGAGCTGCGCATTATTGCCAAGGACAGGGTGCGCATCCAGCGGCAGGTGGTAGGCCAGCAGGCTGATATCGTGCTTCAGCAGGTGCGCCACGCGGCGCTTCTTGATGCCGGTAATGGCGGCATCCTCGCTGCGCCAGAAATACCCATGATGCACGAGCATGGCATCCGCCCCCCAGGCCGTTGCCGCTTCCAGTACAGCCTGCGAGGCGGTGACGCCGGTAGCGATGCGCCGCACTTCTGCCCGGCCCTCCACCTGCACCCCGTTCGGGCTGTAATCACGAAAACGGCCGATTTCAAGCTCGCTTCCGATATAATCGCGCAATTCGTCCAATCGCATTGTTTTCGTACCATAAATTAGCAGCGGCTCAAATCATATCATGCGCAAATTCTGGCTCCTGTTCGCCCAAGCGACCACCGTCGGTCTCGCGATGCTGTTCGTCATCCATA
>JAJZUH010000013.1:11997-21240 GCA_021847165.1 Pseudomonadota bacterium | reverse complement strand
CATGAAGATCGATCCTTCCGCCCTGTTAAGCGACAAAACGCTGGATGCGGCGGCTGCAGCCGTACCGCTGCAACACGCCAGCCCGTGGCCAGCCCCGGTCTCGGATGGCGATACCACCTGGATGGGCGTGGTGGATGGCGAAGGACGGGCAGTGAGCATGATCCAGAGCATCTACTTCGAGTTCGGCAGTGGCGTGGTGCTGCCGGGCAGCGGGATCTGGTGGCAGAACCGCGGCTGCTCCTTCGACCTCAAACCGGGCCGCCTGCGCAGCCTGGAACCGGGACGCAAACCCTTCCATACACTGAATCCGGCCATGGCCGCACTGGACGACGGGCGCCTGCTGGTCTACGGCACCATGGGCGGTGAAGGCCAGCCGCAAACCCAGGCGGCCGTGTTCTCGCGCTACGTATGGGGCGGTCACAATGTGCGCTCTGCCGTGGCGGCGCCGCGCTGGCTGCTGGGCCGCACTTGGGCGGAACAGAGCACGACACTGAAGCTGGAGTCCCGCTATCCGCCGCACGTCATCCAGTCCTTGCGCAAGCTGGGACACCCGGTAGAGATGGTGGCCGATTTCGACGAACGGATGGGCCATGCCGGTGCGCTGGTGCTGCACCCGCAAGGCTGGATCGAGGGAGGCGAAGACCCTCGCAGCGACGGCAGCGTGGCAGCATGGTGATGCGGTCCGTCATCGATCCCGAGAAAAGACATCCGGCATGAAGTTCAAGTTCGACTGGTTCCTCAAGGGCATGCTCGCGGCCGTGGGTCTGGCTTTTCTGTGGCCCGCGCCCGGCGCCCACGGCGGTTTCCTGCATCCGGAGCTGCTCAACAAGGCCGGCATCGCCCTGATATTCTTCCTCAACGGCCTGGGATTGAGCTTCCTGGCACTACGCGATGGGGCTCTGCGCTGGCAGGTACATCTCCTCATCCAGGCCAGCACTTTCCTGATATTCCCGCTGCTTGGATGGGGATTGCTCAAACTCGCCGGCGGCTGGATGTCGGTGGATCTGCAAGACGGTTTTTTCTACCTCTGCGCCCTGCCATCCACGGTTTCTTCCTCCGTCGCGCTCACCGTGGCGGCCCGCGGAAACGTGCCGGTGGCGGTGTTCAATGCCACCCTCTCCAGCCTCATCGGCGTGGTGCTGACCCCACTGTGGATGGCCTGGATACTGGGCCGCAGCGGCACCGATTTCGCCGTCGCGCCGGTGGTGATGGATCTATTGCTGTGGCTGGTGCTGCCACTTGCGCTGGGACAGTTCACCCGCCCGTTACTGAGTCCGTGGGCCAGCCGCAACAAAGCCCGGATCCAGACGGCAGACCGACTGACCATCCTGGTGCTGGTCTATACCTCCTTCAGCGATTCAGTGCAGCAGGGCATATGGTCACACTATGGCCCCGTCGTGCTGGCTGAAACCATCGTCGGCACCGGAGTGCTGTTCTCCCTGGTACTATTATTGACCCGGACCTTGTCGAATCTGCTTGGACTATCCACGGAAGATCGCATCGCCGCCATCTTCTGCGGCTCCAAGAAGACCTTGGCCTCCGGGGTGCCCATGGCCCATCTCATATTCGGCGCCAATCCCGCCCTTGGACTCATCCTTATGCCCATCATGATCTACCACCCCTTGCAACTGGCAGTGGGTGGCGTCATCGCGCAGCACTGGGCCCATCGGAAAGAGGAATAAACCGGGCTGCAAAGCAACAGGGGGCTTGCGCCCCCTGTTCCCTTCGTCACTGCCCATTGGTAAAACCGGATTTCAGCGGCTATACCTGCGGTAGCTGACGTGCCGCACGTTGCCTGCAACCGCACTCTCCATCCAGTGCTTGATACGGACGGCATCGCCGACACGGGTACGCTTGCCCCAGGAATCGAGCAACACGATCACCACCGGTCGCTCCGTGATCCTGGCCTGCATCACCAGACAGCGGCCCGCCTCGCTGATATAACCGGTCTTGCTGATGCCGATCTCCCATTGCGAGTTTCTCACCAGCGGATTGGTATTGCTGTAACGCAGCGTACGGCGACCCTCCACTTGCACGATATGCGATTGGGTCGTGGTATAGCGCTGGATATCGGGATAGCCCTGCGCCGCCATCACCATCTTGACCAGATCCTGCGCGGTCGAGACGTTGGCGCTGTTCAGGCCGGTGGGATCGTAGAAGTGCGTCGAGTTCATGCCCAATTCGCGCGCCTTGGCGTTCATCATCGCCAGCATCACGGGCGTGCCGCCAGGATAGGTGCGCGCGAGTGCGGCGGCAGCCCGATTCTCGGAGGCCATCAGGGCCACTTTGATCAATTCGTCGCGCGTCAGCGTCATGCCGTTGCGCATGCGCGAGCGGGTTCCTTTCAGGTGATCGCGATCCTCGGCGCTGATGCTGATCGGCTCGTCCATGGGTAGTTTGGCATCGAGAACCACCATCGCCGTCATCAGTTTGGTGATGGATGCGATCGGGACGACGTTATCGGCATTCTTGGCATAGATCGGGCGCTGGTCCTGCTCATCGTAAATCATGGCGATGGCGGATTGCAGCCTTGGGGCTGGCATGCGGCTGAAAGCCTGCACGGACGCCTGATCGTCGCGCACTACCTGGTTTTCCACTTCGTCGTCTGCCGCATAGGCCTGCAACAGATGGCCGAACAATGCCAGCATGATGATCGTCTTACGCATGATTCCCCTCTGAATCCTGTGACGGCCGGCAGGATACCTTATAAAAACAATAAAATTCAACGCATGTCGCAAAATAGCTAATGTTCTTCCTGCAGTTGCAGCGCCCACATCTGGGCATATATTCCCTGCATTTCCAGAAGGTTACGATGCGTTCCGCGTTCGATGATGCGTCCTTTGTCCATCACCAGAATCTGATGAGCGTCAACGACAGTCGACAAACGGTGGGCAATCACCAGGGTGGTGCGGTTTTGGGCGATGTTGCGCAATTCGTCCTGTATGGCCTTCTCGGACTTGGAATCCAGCGCCGAGGTCGCCTCGTCAAAGATCAGTATTGCCGGATTTTTCAGGATCGCCCGGGCGATGGCGACACGCTGCTTTTCGCCGCCGGACAGCTTCAAGCCGCGCTCGCCCACCATTGAGTCGTAACCTTGCGGCAGGGATTCGATGAATGTATGGATATGCGCCGATTGCGCTGCCGCGATCACCTCGTCGCGCGTGGCCCCGGGACGGCCGTAGGCAATGTTGTAATAGATCGTGTCGTTGAACAGCACGGTATCCTGCGGCACGATGCCGATGGCCGCGCGCAGGCTGGTCTGCGTGACCGCACGGATATCCTGCCCGTCGATGGATATGCTGCCTGCATTTACATCGTAGAAACGGAACAGCAGGCGCGACAGGGTGGATTTGCCGGCGCCGCTTGCCCCCACCACTGCTACCGTATGTCCGGAAGGAATGTCGAAGCTGACATCATGCAATATCTCGCGCGCCGGATCGTAGGAGAAACGGACGTTTTCGAATCGCACCGCGGCATGCTCCAGCTTGAGCGGCTGCGCACCCGGCGCATCCGCGATCTCCTTGTTCACATCCAGCAGGCGGAACATCTTTTCCATATCGGCCAGGGCATTCTTGATCTCGCGATAGACGAAGCCGAGGAAATGCAGCGGCATATAGAGCTGCAACATGTAGACGTTGACCAGCACCAGATCGCCGATGGTCATGTTGCCCTTCACCACGCCATCCGCAGCGAGCAGCATGAGCAGCGTCACCCCGATGGCAATGATGATGCTCTGTCCTGCATTGAGCGTGGCCAGCGAGGTCTGGTTGCGTACCGCCGAGACCTCCCAGCGCTGCATCTGCTCGTCGTAACGCTCGACCTCGTATCGCTCGTTGCCGAAATACTTCACCGTCTCGTAATTGATCAGGCTGTCGATCGCCCGGGTGTTGGCCTTGGAATCCATGTCGTTCATGGTACGGCGGAACACCATGCGCCATTCGGTGATCGCCAGGGTGAAAGCGATGTAAAGCACCAGCGTCGCGAAGGTGATAATGGCAAACCACGGGTTGTATTTGACGAACAGGATCGCCGCCACCAGTCCGATCTCCAGCAGGGTCGGCAGGATGTTGAACAGCAGGAAGGTGAGCAGGAAGCTGATCCCGCGCGTGCCGCGTTCGATATCGCGCGATACCCCGCCGGTCTGCCGTTCCAGATGGAAACGCAGGCTCAGGCTGTGCAGATGTTCGAACACCTGCAAGGCCACGCGGCGGATGGCGCGTTGCGTCACCTTGGCGAACAAAGCGTCGCGCAATTCCCCGAACAGCGTGCTAAACAGGCGCAGCACGCCGTAACCGACCACCAGGAACACCGGAATGGTGAGCATGGCCTGAGGCTTGCTCATCGCATCGACGACCGCCTTGAGCGCCAGCGGCACGACCACATTGGCGAGTTTCGCCAGCACCAGCAGCACGATCACGGCAACCAGACGAACCTTGAATTCGAGCAGGTAGGGCAACAGGCTTCGGATGACCCGCCAGTCGGCACGCGTCTGGGCGGAAGGGGTGGTCGAATAGGGATTCATCTAGGCATCGCAATAAATTACAGCATGCATTATAGCCTGCTGCGCAACCTGCAAAAAAAACGGGCATCCACACGGATGCCCCAAACAGGAGGAGATACATAAAAACGGACGGGATGGGAACCCCGAGGCCGCTTTCATTCAATTCCAAGCAAACGCCATGCCAGACAATTCAGCATTGATTGATATAGGATTTATACGAACCGGACAGCATATCCAGAGCGGGGATGCACGCCGATGTCGCATAGCGCACAGCTTGTGTGCATCAGCCCGCTTCGGCAATACGCGCTGCATGGAGCGCCGGGCCATAGAGCGCGACCCGCTCATTCAGGATCACCCGCACCGGTATGGATTCAAGCAAAGGACGCATCCGCCCCTTGGCCAGGAACGATTCCACGAATGTGCCGCGTTGCAACAGGGACAATATTTTGGGTGCGATGCCGCCCCCCACGTACACCCCCTCGCGGCTCATCGTCTTCAGGGCAAGATTGCCTGCTTCCGCTCCATACAGTTCCACGAAGCGCCCCAGCGTCTCGATACAGATGTCGTCGCTGCCGTCCAGCGCCGCGCGCGAAATCGCGGCGGCGGCATCGCCTGTCCGCATATCCTCCTCCAGCCACCGGGGCGGCACGGCGCGGCGATAAACGCGCAAGAAATCGTGCAGATCGACCAGCCCCATACCCGAAACGACGCGCTCCCAGCTGACATGTCCATGGATTTTCCGCAAATGGCGCAACAGTTCCACCTCCACATCGTCCCGTGGACAGAAACTGGCATGTCCTCCCTCCGTGGCATAAGGACGGTGCCGTTGCCCATCCCAGAACAGGCCCGCTTCGCCCAGCCCGGTGCCGGCGGCGATGACCGCAGCGTTGCCGCGCACGTCCACACTTCCCTGCTGCAAGGTCAGCAAGTCTTCGACACCCAATGCAGGCAAGCCGCAAGCGGTCGCTTCCAGATCGTTCAGCAACTCGCAGGCCTTGAATCCAAAGCGCCGCTGCAAGGCAGCGGCATCGATATACCAGGGCAGGTTCGTGGTCCGCACCGCCCTGCCCTGCACCGGCCCGGCAATACCAAACGCGGCACAGTCAGGCACCGCCGTATCCCCCAGAAAATCCGCCAGCAAAATCTCGAAACTCCCGAAATCCCGGCTCGGATAGCTGCACTCCCGCTCCACCTTGATCCCGGTGCCGTTCACCTCGGCGACTGCCAGCCGCGTCTTGGTTCCGCCAATGTCGCCCGCAATCACCTTAGCCATCGCAACTTTCACCCATTCGCCTTGCCGTGCTCGGTTAGCGTATCGATCGGTGCGACATGCCATATCCGTTCTGCATATTCGCGCACGGTACGGTCGCTGGAGAACTTGCCCATCCCTGCCACGTTGAGTATGGCGCGCTTCAACCATTCTTTCGGATCGCGGTACAACTCGCCAACCTTGTCCTGGCAGGCGACATAGGAAGCATAGTCCGCCAGCAACATGAAACCGTCGCCGTGCTTGAGCAAGGCGTCGACGATCCCCGCATACCGGCCCGGTTCGTCCGGGCAAAAATAGCCGTTCGCGATCATATCGAGCGCCAGTTTCAATTCCGCATTGCCATGATAATAGGCAAGCGGGTCATATTGCGGGCGTAGCGCCTTGACCTCTTCCGCAGCCAGGCCGAACAGGAAGAAATTCTCCGCCCCCACTTCCTCGCGTATCTCGATGTTGGCACCGTCCAGCGTCCCGATGGTGAGCGCGCCGTTGAGCGCCAGCTTCATGTTGCCGGTACCGGAAGCTTCCGTCCCGGCCGTGGAGATCTGCTCGGAAAGGTCGGCGGCGGGGACGATGCGCTCTGCATTGGAGACATCGTAGTTGGGGATGAACACCATCTTGAGCTTGCCGCCGATCTGGTGGTCGTTGTTCACGATTTCGGCAACATCGTTGATGAGACGGATGATGAGCTTGGCCATCGCATAGCCGGGCGCCGCCTTGCCGGCGATAATGACCGTTCGCGACACGATATCGGGATGGGTGCCTGCACGAATCCGGTTGTACAGCGTGATCACGTGCAATACATTGAGCAACTGCCGCTTGTATTCGTGAATGCGCTTGATCTGGATATCGAACAGCGAAGCCGGATCGACCTCGATCGACAGCTGCCTCCGGATCAGCCCGGCCAGTCGTTCCTTGTTCGCCTGTTTGGCCGCGTGGAACTGCTGCTGGAAACTCTCGTCTTCCGCATAGCCGCGCAATTTCCGCAACTGGTCCAGGTCAGTCAGCCAGCCCTTGCCGATGCGTTCGGTAATGATCCTGGACAAGCCGGGATTGGCCTGATTGAGCCAGCGCCGCGGCGTGACGCCATTGGTCATGTTGATGATCTTGCCCGGCATGACATATTCGAAATCGGCGAAGATGGTGCTCTTCATCAGTTCGGTGTGCAGCGCGGCAACCCCGTTCACCGTATGGCTGCCGACGATCGCAAGGTGCGACATGCGCACGCGGCGCCCGCCGCACTCGTCTATGAGGGACAGGCGCTGCAGCAGCTCTCCGTCGCCGGGGAACTGGTGCATCACCTGCTGCAGGAAGCGGTGATTGATCTCATAGATGATCTGCAGATGGCGCGGCAGCATGAGCTCGAACATGGCCACCGGCCAGCTCTCCAGCGCTTCGGGCATCAGCGTATGGTTGGTATAGGAGAAGATGCGCGTCGTCATTCCCCAGGCGTCGTCCCATGCCAGCTTGTGCACATCCACCAGCAAACGCATCATTTCCGGGATGGCGATGGAGGGGTGCGTATCGTTCAACTGCACTGCAACCTTGTCCGGCAACTGTCCCCAGCCCGTATGGTTCTTCTTGTAACGGTACAGCATGTCCTGCAGCGAAGCGCTGACGAAGAAGTATTGCTGCTTCAGGCGCAGTTCGCGCCCCATCTCGGTCGAGTCGTCCGGATACAGCACCTTGGACAGATTCTCCGATTCGTTCTTGTCGGCGACGGCCTGGATGTAGTTGCCCTGGTTGAAATAGCGCAATTCGAAATCGCGCGAGGATTTTGCCGCCCACAGCCGCATGTTATTGACCGTCTTGCCGCCGTAGCCGGGCACCGGCGTATCGTAGGCCATCGCCATGACATCGTCTGTCTCCACCCAGTGATGCCGCAGCAAGCCGTCTTCGTGCCGGTATTCCACCACACGACCGTAGAACTTCACCGGATACAGCAATTCAGGCCGCGGGAATTCCCACGGATTGCCGTAACGCAGCCAGTTGTCCGGGTGCTCCATCTGCACGCCGTTTTCTATGCTCTGGCGGAACATGCCGTATTCATAACGAATGCCGTAGCCATAGCAGGGCAAATCGAGCGTCGCCATGGAATCGAGGAAGCATGCCGCCAGGCGCCCCAGCCCGCCGTTGCCAAGGGCGGCATCGGCCTCCATCTCGGCAATCGCCTCGAACTCCTGCCCCAGTTCATAGAGCGCCGACTTGCACTGTTCGTTGATTTCGAGGTTCAGGGTGGCGTTGCTGAGCGTGCGTCCCACGAGAAACTCAAGCGACAGATAATAGGCCCGCCGCGCGTCTTTTTCGTAATAGCGCTGCATGGTCTTCATCCAGCGTTCGACCAGGCGGTCGCGCACGGCGTACGCGGTAGTCTGGAACCAGTCGTGCACGGTCGCATCGGTATGGTATTTGCTGCTGGAATAGAACAGGTGATCGCCCAGCGACACCTGGATCGCTTCCTTGCTCATGCCTGCGTTCCTGTGCTGCGGTGATGCCTTGCCGCTCATCGCTCCCCCATGTGATACGCCTGCATCCATTGCCGCGCGCGGCGGTTTACGCTACCGATTCTCCGCGCCGTATCAGACACTGTCAATTCGGGTGGCATGGCCGCGAGTCTGTCCGCCGTTATCCGCCCCCACAGGCCGCCCCGGCATCCGGAAACGCCTCAGTGCCGCTTGGCGATGCCCAGCATGCCAATGATGAATCGCACCAGTCCATAACTCACGCGCGCAAAGAAACGTGTGAACAGGCTGGAACGGGCAAACTCCACGCGCCGGCCATCGCTCTCGATCGCGTCCAGCAGGCTGCTGCGCAAGGTCCCGGCAAAGCCGGCATCGTCCACGACCAGGTTCGCCTCGCGCGCCAGCAACAGGCTGAACGGGTCGATATTGAAAGACCCCACTGTCGCCCATTCGCCATCGACCACCGCCACCTTGGCATGCAGGTAGCTGGCGTGATACTCGTAGATCTCCACGCCAGCGGCCAGCAGGCGCCCGTACAGCGCGAGCGTGGCGTAATGCTGCAGGCGATATTCGACCTTGCCCTGCACGACCAGCATCACGCGCACCCCGCGCCGCGCCGCATGCACCAGCGCCCTGAGGAACAGGCGGCCGGGCAGGAAATAGGCATTGGCGACGACGACCTCGCGTTGCGCGCCGGCGATCGCCTTGAGATAGGCACGTTCGATGTCGCGCCGGTGACGCACGTTGTCGCGCAAGACCAGCCGTACCCTGGAATCGGGTTGCGGCCTGATCCGGTATAAGCGCCAGCCTTGCTCCCTGACGCGCCGGCGGAAGGCCGCCCAGGACACCATTTCCCACAAACGCTGCATCACTGCCTGCACCTCGACGGCGAGTTCACCGCGAATCCGCACTGCATAGTCCAGGCGCGGCGCATCGAAACCCAGCTTCGCCGGGATATCGTGGATGATGTTGATCCCCCCCACGAATGCCACTGTGCCATCCATCGCCGCCAG
>JAJZUH010000013.1:0-11897 GCA_021847165.1 Pseudomonadota bacterium | reverse complement strand
CGGCGAGTTCACCGCGAATCCGCACTGCATAGTCCAGGCGCGGCGCATCGAAACCCAGCTTCGCCGGGATATCGTGGATGATGTTGATCCCCCCCACGAATGCCACTGTGCCATCCATCGCCGCCAGTTTGCGGTGCATGCGGCGCAACCGGCGCATGCGGCTGCGTCTCAGGGTAAAAGGCGATATCTCGCGTCTGAACCAGTGTACTTCGACCCCCGATTTGCGCAATTCGTCCACGAACGAGGCCGGCAGTTCCGCCGAACCAAACCCGTCCAGCAGCACTCGCACCGTCACCCCGCGCTCGGCTGCCCGCCGCAGCGCCTGGCCGACCAGTTGACCGCTCTCGTCGGCGGCGAAAATGTAGCTTTCGAGGTGGACGGAATGTTTTGCCGCATCGATATCGGCGCATAGCTGGGGAAACAGCGCCACGCCGTTCTGCAATAGCGTCAGTTCGTTTCCGGAAACCAGATGGGTTCGGCTCATGTGCGTACCAGCTGTGCGGAGAGCGCAGCATGGTCGGACAGGCGTTTCCACTTGCCGCCGATATGCACATCGCAATACTGCACTCTGAAACCGCGCACATAGATGCGGTCCAGCCGGAAAAGCGGGATGCGCGAGGGAAAACTGCGCGCCGGCTTGCCTTCAAGCTGGTCGAACACATCCTGCACGCCGAGCTCCCCGGCCAGTGTGCGGCTCAAGCGATTGCGCCAATCGTTGAAGTCGCCGGCAATCAACAGCGGTGACTGCGGCGATATCTCACTCTGCACATATTCGACCAGTGCATGCGTCTGCGCACGCCGCCCCTTCGCAAACAGGCCGAAATGGGCGCACAGGCAATGTATGCGCTGCCCCTCCCTCTCCACCTCGCAATGCAGCAGGCCACGGCTTTCGAAACGATGCGCGGACACATCCTTGTTGACAGCCTGCACGATGGGAAAACGGCTGAGGATGGCATTGCCGTGATGCCCCTCGTCGTACACCGCATTCATGCCGTACGCGTGGTGCGCCCAGAAATGATCGGCCAGGAATTCGTACTGCGGCTCAGCGGGATAATCGGTATGGCGTTGCACATGGCCTGCATGCTCGCCTTGCACTTCCTGCAGGAACACGATGTCTGCATCCAGTTCGCGCAGGCGCTCGCGCAACTCATGCAACACAACGCGCCGATTGAACTGCGAAAAGCCTTTATGGATATTGTAGGTGGCGATCTTGAGCGGGGTCATGAATGGCATTCTACCCAATCGGCGAGAAAGGATGATGTAACGATCGGAGCTGAGCGGATTTCAGCAGAAATCACCAAGCGGGCATGGCAGCTTCCCGAAAGCGGACATCAATACCGCTTTCACCACAAGATTTTTCAGGTTTGGACTGCCACAAGATTGCTCATCCAATAGTTTCGTACTGGATGATCCACTCAATACAGGCGGATTGCTATGACGCGCCTTGGCAAACGTGGGAACGCATATCCATCCAATCTGCGCGCGACCTTGCTAGCTACAGCACGCCCCATTTCCTCCTCGCTGCCGACACCAATCCTGAAAGAAGCCACGATCAAGCAACGCACCAGTTGCATGACAAATCTTCCCCTTGAATAGCTGCCGCTCCCGTCAAGATAACAGTCTGCGTCAACTGCTTGTCCTGTATGGTATATAATGAAACCATGAATTACCATGATTCCATCCTGCCTCGCAGCTGTATCGCTGTCATCCTGCTGTTCAGCCTGTGGGCCAGCAGCATGCATGATTTGCGGCATGCAGATGAAATTGCATCAGATGAACTTGGAAGCAGCCAGATCGTACTGTCTTTGGATGGCGATCATTCGGACGATCCCCGTGAGCAAAGTATGCTGCTATCTGGCGCGCTGTGCATCCCATTCGTTTCGCTGCAAACATGCTATACCCAGCAACTGATAAGCGTCGCCCCAGCCAACAGCCTCTCTCCGCCCTATCGCCCGCCTGCAAAATCCGCTTGATTCTTGACGGACGTTGATTGTAAAGATCGACGTGAGTTGCCGCACCCGCGGCTGGATCATCGGATTCAACATGGAACCCATATATCATCGCCTGATGTCAGGAGCATTACTGCTTTTCTGGCTATATGCATTACCTTCTTTTTCGGCGCCGCTGACGCTGGCACATGCTTGTGAATTGGCTGAACAAAACAGCCCTGTGCTGAGCATTATTCGCTCTCAGGCGGACGGCGCGCAGTCTGCACTCGAAACCGCAGGGGCTTATCCCAATCCCGAGGTCGAGTTTGGCGCGGGCAACTCGCAATTGCTTTCGCCAACCGCGCAGAGCGGACATAACAGCCTCATGGCAATTTCCCAGCCGATCGAACTGCCAGCGCTGCGCCATTCACGTCAGCGGGGTGCAGAGGCTGGCGTTGTTGCAGGCTCTGCATTGCTCGATGATGCGAGAATCAACCTGCATTCACAGGTCAAGCAGGCTTTTCTCGAACTGCTGCGACGTCAGGACGAGGCATTGCTTGCTGCAGAAAATTACGAGTTGCTTCTGCAAATCAGCAATCGCATAAAACAGCGTGTCGAAGTAGGCGAAGCGCCCCGCTACGAACTAGTGAAGTCGGAAGCGGAGTCACTGACTGCTCAAAGTGTGGCCAAAGGTGCCGAAATCAAAGTATTGCAAGCCAAAGATCGGCTCCGCACCCTGCTGGGCGTACCCACGCTGGATCAATTCGAAATTGTCCGCCCGCCACCGATGGCGGAAAAATTACCCGTAATTGGAGCGTTACGCGCTGAGTTGCTGGAAAAGCAGCCTTTGCTTAAGTTTTATGCCGCCGAATCAGCACGTGCTGCAGCAAAGCTGGATCAGGAACACAGCCTGCGCACTCCTCAGCCCACGCTCAAATGGAGCGCAGAGCGTCACCCTGATGTCAATCTCTGGCGCGTGGGCATCTCGATCCCATTGCCGCTATGGGACCGTCGCTCGGGACCGATAGGTGAGGCGCGCGCAAACCTGGATCGAGCCCGGGCCGATCATGAGCGCGTCCGACTAAATCTGCTGGGCGAACTGGATCAGGCTTATGGTCGATATCAAATCGCCCAGCGCCAACTGGATATCTTTGAAACGGGCCTCTTGCGCGATGCCGAATCGGCGGTAAAAGTGGCCGAAGCCGCCTACCGCTACGGCGAGCGCGGCATCCTCGATTATCTCGATGCGCAACGCGTGTTTCGAAGCACCCGAATGGATTACCTCAATGCCCGTTACGAATTGCAATTCGCGCTGATCGATATAGAACGGCTGCGCGCCGCAGATGGAGAAACGAAATGAATTCACTAAAGCGATACTTATTTCCGGCAATGCTTGCAGTTGCGCTACTCAGTGCCTGCCAGAAAAAGCAGGAAACCCAGACGGCAGCTGTCGCTGCGGATCCTTCCATCATCAAGGCTTCCGACAATCTATTGAAGAGGCTGACCGTCCATGTTGTTGGCAAGGGTGAAATGACCGAGACGTTACGCGTCCCGGCCCGCATCGATGTCGACGAGCAGCGAGTCGCCCGCATAGGCGCAGCCGTCACCGGACGATTGACGGAAATTCATGCGGAACTTGGACAGCGTGTCCGTAGAGGCGAGCTGCTGGCGATACTGCACAGCGCCGAATTGTCTTCGGCGCAACTATCCTACTTGAAGGCGCTATCTCAGGAAGGATTGCTGATGAGCGCAGTGAGCCGAGCCAAATTGCTGTTTGAGTCTGATGTAATCAGCGCCGCCGAGCTGCAGAAACGCGAAAGCGAACTGTTACAGGCACAGGCGGAACGTCAAACTGCTCACGACCAGCTTACGGTCTTGGGTATGACGGAGAACGACCTGAACGAGCTTGCACAAACTCGCTCTGCGCATTCGCTGTCTTCCGTCATCGCCACTCTCGACGGCGCGGTCATCGAACGCAAGGTGACGCCGGGGCAAGTGGTCCAGCCGGCCGATGCACTGTTCACAATTGCCGATTTATCCCATGTCTGGCTGGTTGCCGAAATTCCTGAGCAACAGGCAGCGCAGGTCAAAGTCGGCGAAGAAGCACATGCCGAGATTCCTGCTCTGGCCAGCCAGGCAATCAAGGGAAAATTGATCTTCGTTTCCGACACTGTAAAGTCGGACACGCGCACTGTAACTGCGCGCATGGATGTTGCCAATCCTGATGGCCAGATAAAACCGGGCATGCTCGCCTCGATGCTGATACGCGGTGCGGCGCACAACCGGGTGATGGTGCCGACTATTGCAGTGGTACGCGAAAACGACCGCGATTATGTCTTCGTCCAACTGGACGAACATCGCTTTCAGTTGCGCCCCGTGAAACTGGGCCAGGAAGGAATGGGCTACGCACCAGTGCTGGAAGGCCTGAGTGGCGGGGAGATGATTGTCACCGAGGGGGCATTCCACCTCAACAATGAGCGCCGTCGCAAGGAGCTCGAGGGATGAGACTGCATCTGGCCGGAAACGACAATGCGTAATAGAGGGAAAAATGCTTGAAATTATGATACGTGCTGCACTAAAGCAGCGTCTGGTCCTGCTTGTGATAGCAGTGTGTTTGCTTCTGTTCGGACTCAATGCCGCACGCAAGCTGTCGGTGGATGCCTTCCCCGACGTTACCAATGTGCAGGTACAGATCGCCACCGTGGCACAGGGAAAGTCACCCGAGGAAGTCGAACGTTTCGTGACCGTTCCGCTCGAGATGGCGATGACCGGCTTGCCCGGACTCGATGAGATGCGCTCGCTGAACAAGCCGGGGCTGTCGTTGATCACGCTGGTATTTACCGATTCGACCGATGTGTACTTCGCTCGCCAGTTGGTAATGGAACGGCTGATTGAGGTTGCAGGCCGCATGCCGTCGGGTGTTACGCCGACTCTGGGTCCGCTATCCACCGGGCTTGGCGAAGTGTACCAATACACACTCGAACTTCCGAGTGATAGCAACAATGCGCTTTCCATCGACGAACTCACCAGCCGCAGGATCGTTCAAGACTGGGTCGTGCGCCCCCTGTTGCGGGGCATCCCCGGCGTGGCGGAGATCAATTCCCAGGGGGGTTACATCAAACAATATCAGGCACTGGTGAATCCTGATCGAATGCGTCACTACAAGGTCACGCTGCAGGAAGTCTATCAGGCGCTGGCTCGCAACAACGCCAACTCCGGCGGAGGTGTACTGCCCCACTATGCCGAACAGTATCTGATCCGGGGTGTCGGGCTGATCAAAGGAACAGATGACATTCGCAGCATCGTGCTGAAGGAGCAGGACGGCGTTCCTGTGCTCATACGAGATGTCGCCGAAGTCACCATCGACCACGAAGTGCGCTATGGCGCACTGCTGAAGAACGGGGTCACCGAATCGGTCGGCGGCGTTGTAATGATGATACGCGCCGGCAATGCAAAGGAAGTGGTTTCCCGCATCAAGGAAAGGGTCGACGAAATCAACAGGAAAGGCATGTTGCCGGATGGCCTGAAGATCGTCCCCTACTATGATAGGAGCGAGTTGGTCGATGCAGCTCTGGACACGGTGGTGAAGGTGCTGCTTGAGGGAGTTGTACTGGTCGTCATCGTACTGTTCCTGTTTCTGGGTGATATACGCTCGTCACTGGTCGTCGTCGCTTCCCTGATCCTGACACCGCTGATCACATTCATCGTGATGAATTACTTTGGCCTGTCTGCCAACCTGATGTCGCTGGGAGGGTTGGCAATCGCCACCGGCTTGATCGTAGACGGTGCGGTTGTCGTTGTGGAAAATTCATTCCAGCGACTTGCGGAGCATAAGGGCCGCGGGATGAGCCGGGTGCGTGTGGTTCTGGATGCGGCATCGGAGGTTGGCACACCGGTGGCTTTCGGCGTATCGATCATCATACTGGTGTTCTTGCCTCTGATGACTTTGCAAGGCATGGAAGGAAAGATGTTCGCGCCGCTGGCTTTCACGATCGCCATCGCGTTGTTTGTATCGTTGATCCTCTCGCTCACGCTCACTCCGGTACTGTGCTCCTACCTTCTGGTCGGGAAGGACGAACACGACACCCGCCTTGTCGCACTGGCAAGAAAACCCTATGTCAGATTGCTCGACTGGGCACTGTCCAACGGCAAGAAGACAATCATCATATCGCTCACCCTGTTCTTCTCAGTCATATTTTTACTGCCCTTCCTCGGCACGGCCTTTATTCCTGAAATGAAGGAAGGCTCTATCGTGCCGGGCATCAACCGGGTACCGAACATCTCGCTCGAGGAATCGATCAAGCTGGAGATGGAGGCAATGCAAATGGTGATGCAGGTCCCCGGTGTCAAGTCCGTAGTCTCGGGCGTAGGGCGCGGCGAAAGTCCAGCTGATTCACAGGGGCAGAACGAATCCACCCCCATCGTCAGCCTCAAACCACGAAATGAGTGGCCGAACGGCTGGACCCAAGACGATATCGCCGCCAGCATTCGCGAAAAACTGATGGCCCTGCCGGGCGTACAGATTGTCATGGCACAACCTATATCCGACCGGGTTGATGAAATGGTTACCGGCGTGCGTTCTGACGTGGCGATCAAGCTTTTCGGCGACGACCTGGAAATATTGAAACAAAATGCGGAGGCAATAGCAAAGCTGGCTGCCTCGGTGAAAGGCGCACAGGATATGAAGGTCGAGAGGATTACAGGGCAACAATATCTGTCCATCGAAATCGACCGGCAAGCCATCGCCCGTCACGGCATCAACGTGTCGGACGTGCACGACTTTATCGAAGCCGCTATTGGAGGGCGGACAGCGACAGAAATATATGAGGGAGAACGTCGATTCGGAGCTGTCGTGCGTCTGCCGGAAGCGTTTCGCGGCGATGTTGAGGCCATCCGCAGCTTGCTCGTGAGTTCCCCCAATGGTGCGCTGGTAGCGCTGGAAAATCTGGCCTCCATTCGCGTCGCCGATGGACCGGCCCAGATCAGCAGGGAAGAAGGGAAGCGACGCATCGTAATCGGTGTGAATGTTAAGGATCGCGATCTGGGCAGTTTTGTCAGCGAGTTGCAGCGCACTGTAGATAGCAAGATCAAACTTCCTGATGGCTATTACCTGGAGTGGGGTGGGCAATTCCAGAACATGGAGCGCGCGATGGGGCATCTGAAAATTATCGTACCGGTGACGATAGCCGCGATATTTTTCCTGCTGTTCCTGCTGTTCGGGTCGATACGCTATGCCGCACTGATCATTCTGGTCTTGCCTTTCGCTTCAATAGGCGGAGTGGTTGGGCTCTTTATTACCGGAGAGTATTTGTCTGTTCCGGCCTCGGTAGGGTTCATCGCGCTGTGGGGGATCGCGGTATTGAACGGCGTCGTACTGGTATCCTACATCCGCAACCTGCGCAGCGAAGGAATGAAGCAGGCCGAAGCTGTGACAAAGGGCTGCCGACAACGTTTCCGCCCTGTGCTGATGACTGCGACGGTGGCAATGCTGGGATTGATTCCGATGCTGTTCGCTAGCGGACCTGGTTCCGAAGTGCAACGCCCCTTGGCGATCGTCGTGATCGGGGGGTTGATCACCTCTACGCTGCTGACGCTGGTCGTACTGCCAACGCTGTATAAATGGTTCGAAGAAAAGCCCATCGAGGCATAGGAGATCATCATGAAAGAAATCAAAGCCATCGTGCGGCCATCGCACCTTCACAAAATTCGCGATGCATTCCGCCAACTGCCGGGATTCCCCGGCATGAATATCTCCTTCGTGGAAGGATGCAGTGCTCACCCAGGAATCGAGCATCGTGACACGCTAAAGGAAGAACTGACGGACTTTACAAAGAAAATCCGCATCGAGATCGTCGCCCCTGACGAGATGCTCACGGACATTTTGTTCATTATTCATACGCAGGCCCATACCGGACATATGGGCGATGGCGTGCTATGGGTCACGGAAGTACAGGAGTTCCGTCGTTTATGCGTGCAGGCCAATACTGACTGAACAGCCGCAAGATACGGCCGCTTCGCTTAAGTGATTTGCCGTCATCGGTGACGGCAGCCACCACGCCCCATATTGGGAAAGGGAATTTCCCAGAGTCGTATCCGATTACGGCTTTCCAAGGTTGCCTTCAGTCTGCTAACGACTTCCGGCATTCCTGCGCTTTGCCAGCCTGATTACTTCATTGGGTTGCCCACGCATGAGCTTGAGCAGTTCGCTTCGTATTATTTCTTCCCTGCAGCCCTTCGCAACCAGTTTGCCGACCATATCCTCAAATCGCATGCGGCGTTTGACGCCATATTCGCCCAGGTCGCGCCGATTTCCAAAGCTTTCGAGCAGGGTCGAACCGCAAACGCAATTGCGAAACAGATCCACGATCATTTGACCGTCGTCGTGCGGCTTCAACCCGCTGGAATCGGGATGCACAGGCCGGGTGGCTGCAAGAAATTCGGCGGCATTGCGATATTCCCGACCGCAACTTTCGCAGCGCTTGGGAAAAGTCGAGTCGGCCAATTCCTGCAGCCCGGCATAGAGCTCTTCGTTAATCTGGGTGAACAGCTTATCGACGCTGAAGTATTCGTCGGTTACGTCGTTTTCCGAAACGACGTTATGCTTGTCGCACCACTCCTTCCAGACTTTCGCTCCTCCGCGAGAACGACCCGGCACACCCAGCAGCTTGTATATGCTGCCGCTGTGAGTGGTGACGGTCATCGCCTCCCGATTGAATTCTTCGATACTGGTAGATGCGCGATCCGTGTCGTTCGTTATGTCATGCCCATAAACATGGCGGCTGGACGTCCCATTTTGCGTAACGACCTCCATCACTCGCCATCGGCGGAGCGAAGGGATGGTGTAACTGCCGCAATCATCTTTGACAGGCTTCATGAATTTCCCGACTTCCGATATTGTGCCCTGCAATCACCGGCATACCGGTCCTGGACACAAGAAAAGTACCATATGCCAATCGGACTGGATAGTCATGGCGCATGGATGTGGCCGGGACGCGATTGAGCCGGATGAAGTGCAGATGCGACAGTGTATCTTTGGCCGGAAGCGGCCAGGTCTTCACGCGTTACCTATCCCGCGCGTCGGCAGATTGATCTGCCTGGCGAAGTCCAGCATGCGCTTGATGGGCTGCACCGCGCGCGGGATGATGGCGGGATCGACATGAATCTCGTTGTTGCCGGTTTCCAGCACCTCTGCCAGATTCAGCAAGCCGTTCATCGCCATCCACGGGCAATGGCTGCAGCTGGTGCAGTTCGCGCCGACACCGGCGGTGGGTGCTTCGAGGAAGAGCTTGTCCGGACACAGGGTACGCATCTTGTGCAGGATGCCGTTGTCGGTGGCGACGATGAATTCACTGGCGGCGGAATGCTGCGCGGCCCGGATCAGCTGCGTGGTGGAGCCGACCACGTCGGCCAGCTTCACCACGGCGCGCGGCGATTCGGGATGCACCAGTACCTGCGCACCGGGGTGTTGCGTCTTGAGCTCCTGCAGTTCCCTGGCCTTGTATTCGTCGTGCACGATGCACGAACCCTGCCACAGCAGCATGTCGGCACCGGTCTGTTCCTGCACGTAGCTGCCCAGATGCCGATCCGGCGCCCACAATACCTTCCTGCCCTGCTCCTTGAGGTGCTTCACCACCGGCAAGGCGATGGAGCTGGTCACCATCCAGTCGGCGCGCGCTTTCACTGCGGCGCTGGTATTGGCGTACACCACCACCACGCGGTCAGGATGCGCGTCGCAGAATGGGGCGAATTCTTCGATGGGACAGCCGAGGTCGAGCGAGCATTCGGCCTCGAGGTCGGGCATCAGCACGCGCTTTTCGGGATTGAGTATCTTGGCCGTCTCGCCCATGAAGCGCACGCCCGCCACGACGATGGTCCTGGCCGGATGCAGGTGGCCGAAGTTGGCCATGTCGAGCGAGTCGGACACAATGCCGCCGGTCTGTTCCGCCAGATCCTGCAGGTCCGGGTGCACGTAGTAATGCGCCACCAGCACGGCGTCCTGTTCCTTCAGCAGGCGTTTGATGCGTGCGATCAGTTCGACCTTCTCGTCAGCCTCAGGCTCGCGCGGCTTCTTCGCCCAGGCATGCGCAGTGCTGCAACCGGTCTGCGCAGCATCGGGATGCTCATAGGCGATGGAGATGACGTTATCGGACATGCTTTGCCCTTTCCGGTAATTGCAGGATCGCCTCACGGTTGCTCGGCGAAAACACCTTGTCTGCTGCCGCATCCCAGGGCAACCATTGGTAGCTCAGATGTTCGCGCGGCGCGAGTTGGACTGCGACTGGCTGCGGGAGTTGCAAGCCGAACACATGTTCGGTGTTGTGAGTGGTACCGGGGGGATAGCGGTGCAGCCACTGCGGATAGATATCGTACACGTTCTGCATCTGCCAGTCCGTCAACACATAACGCGTTGCATCCAGGCCGGTTTCCTCGCCCACCTCGCGGATGGCGGTCTCGCGCAGGGACTCCTCGCCGTCCCGGCTGCCCGTCACGGATTGCCAGTAACCCGGGAAATCGGCGCGCTCCAGCAGCAGCACCTCAAGCGCCCGGGTGTAAATGACGATGAGCGCGGAGATCGGCTGTTTGTATTGCGGCATCAGGCGAAGAACACCCAGAATGGCTTGTTCTGCCGCTTCCAGAACGATACGGTGGCATCGAGAATGTCGTTCAGCATCTCTTCGCCCGCGCCCTCGCCATGCAAGACCAGCACGTAGCCCGGCGCCGCCTTCCAGGAGAGATCCCCCAGTGCGTCGGCCAGCGCATCCCAGTTGTGACCGAACCAGTCTGGCGCAGCAATCACTCGCGCCAGTTCTGCCAGCACCTCTCCCTTGCCGTGCGCACCGGCCAGATTCGCCTCAAACATGACATAGCCGCAATCTGCCGCATTCTTGCGCAGATCGTCAGTCGCGCAATTGAGCCGATACACACCGGCCTCGCTCACATTCTGCAATCGTTTGCACAAATCGTTCACGTTCACTCCTCGATACGGCGGAAAGTGCGGTAATGATTGTCGGTGTAATAGCATTCTGGCACCACACCGCACACAATGCGCCGTGCCCCGCGATCGCGCGCACCCGGCGTTTTCACGGTGTATTCGTGGTAATAGCCGCGCGGACGTTGTGGCAGCACATGCTCGTAGTTGCCGAACACCACGCCGTCGCGCCGATAGGGAAAGTCGCCTCCATGCCGGATAAGCTGCCAGGTCGTGCGCGCTTCCGGCGGCAGATCGGCGACGGAGATGGCCGGGCTTGCATCGGCAACATGCGAATGATGGCTGCGCGCCTGGGCAAACGGCGGCAAGCACAGCAGCAAGCCGATGAACAGCCACCACCGTGCTTGTACTGCACGCCGCATATTATTCCTTGGCTGCCTCGGTCGGCGCGGGCTGGCGCAGGCGGATATGCAGTTCGCGCAACTGCTTCTCGTCCACCGCCGACGGTGCCTGCGTCAGCAGGCACTGGGCACGCTGGGTCTTGGGGAAGGCGATCACGTCGCGGATGGACTCGGCACCGGTCATCATGGTGACGATGCGATCCAGGCCGAAGGCCAGACCGCCGTGCGGAGGCGCGCCGTATTGCAGCGCGTCGAGCAGGAAGCCGAACTTGAGCTGCGCTTCTTCCGCGCCGATGTTGAGCGCGCGGAACACTTGGCTCTGCACGGCTTCCTTGTGGATACGCACCGAGCCGCCGCCGATTTCCCAGCCGTTCAGGGCGAGGTCGTAGGCCTTGGCCAGGCACTTGCCCGGATCGGTTTCGAGGAATTGCAGATGCTCATCCTTGGGCGCAGTGAACGGATGATGGCAGGCGTTCCAGCGCTTGGCTTCGTCGTCGTATTCGAACATGGGAAAATCCACCACCCACAGCGGCTCCCATGCCTTGCCGTTGGTGTAGCCCTTTTCGTGGCCGATCTTGCTGCGCAATGCCCCTAAGGCATCGTTGACGATCTTGGCCTTGTCGGCGCCGAAGAAGATGA
>JAJZUH010000163.1 GCA_021847165.1 Pseudomonadota bacterium | reverse complement strand
GCCCCGGCAAAATAATCAGGGCAAACAACCACATCGACGGGACCCGGGAAACCGGGTCCCGTTTTGTTTGTGCGCCAACAATGCAGTGCGATGGGGCAACAAGCTCGTATATAATCGCGGCCGAATAAATTCGCCGTTTTTGGGCGTTTGGCAGCAGCACGTTAACAGGAGGGCTTCATGCGTATAGGGATTCCTGCGGAAATTCATGCAGGCGAGACACGGGTCGCGGCTACGCCGGAAACGGTGAAGAAGATGCTGGCGGCTGGCCACCAGGTTTCGGTGCAGACGGGGGCCGGTGCGGGTGCAAGCATTCCCGATGCCGAATTCGAGGCGGCTGGCGCGAAACTGGCTGGCGCATCGGACATCTATGCGCAGTCGGAGATCGTGCTCAAGGTCAGGGCTCCCGCTGCCGACGAACTTGCCAGACTGAACAAGGGCGCCGTATTGATCGGGCTGCTTGCCCCGCACCAGGCGGAGCTGGTGGCCGCCTATGCAAAACAGGGGATCGCCGCCTTTGCCATGGAGCGTTTGCCTCGCACCTCGCGCGCGCAGGCCATGGATGTGCTGTCGTCGCAGGCCAACATCGCCGGCTACAAGGCGGTGATCGTCGCGGCGGGACTCTATAAACGGTTCTTCCCCATGCTGATGACCGCTGCCGGCACGGTCAAGGCCGCGCGCGTGGTGGTGCTGGGGGTCGGCGTTGCCGGCTTGCAGGCCATCGCAACGGCCAAGCGACTGGGTGCGGTGATCGAGGCTTCCGACGTGCGTCCTGCAGTGAAAGAGCAGGTGGAGTCGCTGGGCGCGAAGTTCATCGATGTGCCTTACGAAACGGACGAGGAACGCGAAGCAGCACAGGGTGTTGGGGGGTATGCCAAGCCGATGCCGCAGAGCTGGATGGAGCGGCAGAAAGTGGAAGTCGCCAAACGCGTGGCCATGGCCGATGTGGTCATCACCACCGCGCTGATCCCGGGTCGTCCGGCACCGGTGCTGGTCACCGAAGAGATGGTCAAGTCGATGAAGCCGGGCTCGGTGATCGTGGACCTGGCGGCTGAGGCGGGCGGCAATTGCCCGCTCACCGAGCTCAACAAGACGGTGGTGAAGCATGGGGTGACGCTGGTCGGGGACCCCAACCTGGCAGGCTCGGTGGCGGCGGACGCCTCGGCTCTGTATGCGCGCAACCTGCTCAATTTCCTCAACCTGTTGTGCGACCCCAAGAATGGCGGCGCCATCAACATCAATCGTGAAGACGACATCATCGCCGGATCGCTGATCGCGATCGACGGGGCGGTCGTTACCAAATAAGGAGCATGCAATGAGTGGAGTGGATCCCGTTGTTCTCAACCTCACCGTGTTCATACTGGCGATCTTCGTCGGTTACCACGTGGTGTGGAACGTTACCCCGGCGCTGCATACGCCGCTGATGGCCGTGACCAATGCGGTGTCCGGCATCATCATCGTCGGCGCGATGCTGGCTGCCGGCCCCAAGGAGCTGGATGTCGGCACGGTGCTGGGATTGATTGCGGTGATGCTGGCGGCAGTCAACGTGTTCGGCGGCTTCCTGGTGACCCAGCGCATGCTGGACATGTTCAAGAAGAAAGGTAAATAAGCATGTCTGCAAATTCCGTTGCACTGGCCTATCTTGTTGCGGCTGTCCTGTTCATCCTGACGCTGAAGGGCCTGAGTTCCCCGGTCTCGGCGCGGCGCGGCAACATGTTCGGCATGGTCGGCATGGCGATTGCCGTGCTGACCACGTTGAGCCTGACCCATAACTGGGTCTACATCCTGATGGCGATTGCCATTGGCGGCAGCATCGGCGCGGTGGTCGCCAAGCGCATCGAAATGACTGCGATGCCGGAACTGGTGGCCGCGATGCACTCGCTGGTCGGCCTGGCGGCAGTGCTGATCGCGATGTCCGCGTTCAACAATCCGGTTGCCTACGGCATCGCGCTGCCGGGCGAGATGTTGCATGCCAGCAATCGCATCGAATTGTTCATCGGTACTTTCGTCGGTGCGATCACCTTCACCGGCTCCATCATCGCTTTCGGCAAATTGTCCGGGCGCCTGTCCGGCAAGCCGGTGCGCTTCGCCGGCCAGCACTGGCTGAATCTGGGGCTGGGACTTGCCGCGATCGGCTTCGGCGTGGTGTTTTTCATGACCCCGAGCTGGACGCCATTCCTGCTGATGACCTCGGTCGCCTTGCTGCTCGGCGTGCTGATCATCATTCCGATCGGCGGTGCCGACATGCCGGTGGTGGTGTCGATGCTGAACTCCTATTCCGGCTGGGCGGCGGCGGGCATCGGTTTCACCCTCAACAACAACATGCTGATCATCGCGGGTTCGCTGGTGGGCAGTTCGGGTGCGATCCTGTCCTACATCATGTGCAAGGCGATGAACCGCGCATTCCTCAACGTGATCCTGGGCGGCTTTGGCGGCGAGGGGGCGGTGGCGGAGAGCGGCGATGCGGTGCAACGGACTTACCGTAGCGGCAGCGCCGAGGATGCTGGGTTCCTGATGAGCAACGCGAGTTCCGTCATCATCGTGCCCGGCTACGGCCTGGCGGTGGCGCGCGCGCAGCACGCCATCAACGAGATGTCGCACCTGCTGACCGAAAAAGGCGTGAACGTGCGTTACGCCATCCACCCGGTGGCGGGGCGCATGCCGGGTCACATGAACGTGCTGCTGGCCGAGGCGGAAGTGCCTTACGACCAGGTCGTGGAGATGGACGAGATCAACAACGAGTTCGCCGATACCGATGTGGTGCTGGTGATCGGTGCCAACGACGTGGTGAATCCGGCGGCCAAGAACGACAAATCCAGCCCGATCTACGGCATGCCCATCCTCGAAGCACACAAGGCGCGCACCGTGCTGGTGGTCAAACGTTCCATGGCGACCGGTTACGCGGGCCTGGATAACGACCTGTTCTATCTGGACAAGACCATGATGATCTTCGGCGATGCGAAGAAGGTCGTCGAAGACATCATCAAGGCCCTCAGCTGATACACCAACCTCGTTTCGTTGCCGGCTACAACCGTACTGTCGTACTGCATATCGCAGTACTCGGTGCGGTTTATTTTTTTGCCGCCCAGATCGGCCTGGGACTCGCGCTGGTGCACGATACCGTCACGCTATTCTGGCCGCCCTCCGGCATTGCGCTGGCGGCCCTGCTGATATTCGGCTGGCGGCTGTTTCCGGCCATCGCGATCGGCGAGTTCTTCGCCACGTTGTGGATAGGCCTGCCGCTGTCCCATGTGTTTGCGATTGCCTGCGGCAATGCGCTGAGCGGGCTGCTTGGCTATTACCTGCTGCGCCATCGCTGCGGTTTCGACCAGCGCCTGAGCACCTTGCGCGATGTGGCCCAGTTATTCATCTTGGGCGCGCTGGTCAGCACCCTGCTGGCGGCGGTCAATGGCGCATGGTGGATCAAGCAGGCGAGCGGGGGATCGTGGCAGGATTTCCTGCATACCGCGCAGTACTGGTGGATGGGCGATGCGCTGGGCGTCTCGCTGTTTACCGTGACCATCCTGGTCTGGATGCGTGGCGAGCCCTTTGCCTGGACGGCGGAACGCATGCGCCGCGGCGCGCTGGTCGCCGTCGTGCTGCTGATCGCCTGCTGGGTATTGTTCCTCGACCTGCCGGGCCGGATGCTGGAATTCGGCCTGTTCTTCCCGCTGCTGATCTGGATCGCCCTGAATTTCGACCTGCGCTGCGTCAGCGGCGCGTTGTTGCTGATCTTCCTCAGTTCGATACTGGGGCTGCTGGCGATCGACGATCTGCATTCAGCCAATATGGACGAACTGGTCAATTTCGTCTGGCTGTACAACCTGCTGCTCGGCCTGACGTCGCTCAGCGTGGGGGTGCTGAACGCGCAGCGCAACCGCACCGAACTGGCGCTGCTGGACAGCAAGGCCAGCCTCAGCGCCATGCTGGACAATATGCCCTATCTTGCATGGCTGAAGGACAAGGAAGGGCGTTTCGTCGCGGTCAATCAGGCGTTC
>JAJZUH010000162.1 GCA_021847165.1 Pseudomonadota bacterium | reverse complement strand
CCATCAACAGCCTCAAGATCGACCAATCCTTCGTACAGGACCTGCCCGGCAACCGCGATGACGAGGCGATCGTGGCCGCGATCATCGCTTTGGGGCGCAGCCTCGGACTGGGCCTCATCGCAGAAGGGGTGGAAACGGAAGAGCAGCTGGCCCGGCTGCGCAAGATGGGATGCAACCAGATGCAGGGATTCCTGTTCAGCCGTCCCGTGCCGGCTGCGGAGATGACCTACCTGCTGCAAAACGGCGGGGGGCTGGATTTACCTCTGGAGGGATGATGGTGCGCACGCTGCTACTGGTCGACGACGAGGAGAACATCACCTCCGCACTGGTGAGGCTACTGCGCAACGACGGTTACCGCATCCTGCGTGCCAACAGCGGCGAGGCCGGCCTGCAATTGCTGGCGCAGAACGAGGTCGGCGTGATCATATCCGACCAGCGCATGCCCGGCATGACCGGGGTGGAGTTCCTGAGCAAGGTGCGCGACCTTTATCCGGATACCGTGCGCATTGTCCTGAGCGGATACACCGAACTCAATTCGGTGACCGATGCGATCAACCGTGGCGCGATCTATAAATTCTTCACCAAGCCCTGGGAGGACGAGCTGTTGCGTGCCAACGTGCAGGAAGCGTTCCAGCGGTACGAGATGAAGATGGAGAATGTTCGACTGACCAATGAGCTGCAGCAGGCCAACGAAGCCTTGCTGCACATCAACCGCGAGCTCGAGCAACGCGTCGAGGACAAGACGCGCGAAGTGATGCGCAACCTGAATGTGCTCAAGATATCGCAGGAGATACTGGAGCACCTGCCGGTCGGGGTGGTCGGCATCGGGGACGACGGCGTGATCGCGGTGGCCAATCGCAGTGCGCATCGCCTGTTTGCGGCAGATGAATCGCGACCCATGCTGGGCGAAGCGGCCGTCGATATCATCCCGTCCGAATTGCTGATCTGTGCGGTGGGCGAGGGTTGTCGCAAACTGCAGAAAAAGATCCGGCTGGGCCAGGGCGTGATGGCCAACTGCTGGTGCTGTCCGATGGGCGAGAGCTCGGCATCGAAGGGTATAGTTCTCGTGATTGAGGCCGATATTTAAGCCGTATATCGGTTGCTTTGGGGTGCCGTCGATTGAGGGCGAAAACGATATGCCAGTCATTCTGGATAAAAGTGCGATTCTGGATAAGCTGCATCAGCTTCCTGCGATACCGAGAGTGGTGCAGGACGTGATGGCCAGTTTCAGGGACAAGAACGCAGGCAGCGCCATGCTGGCGCATCAGATCGCGCTCGACCAGGGATTGAGCGCGCGGGTGTTGCGGGTGGCGAATTCCTCCTTCTATGGTCTGACACGCGAGGTCGGTTCGATTCAGGATGCAATCATGGTGCTGGGATTCGACACCCTGCGATCCCTGGTGGTATCGGCGGGATTCACGCATGCCTTCCCGGCCTCTGCAGGCAATCTGTTCGATCGGCATGCGTACTGGACGCGCAGTTTCCGCGTGGCGACGTACACCGAGGCGTTGGCGCAATGCATGGGGGCGGCCAGGCAATTGTCGTTCACGGCAGGCCTGTTCCACGATGTCGGCCAGCTTGTGCTGAGCATCTGCATCCCGGAGGAATTCGCAGCCATGCTGGAACAGCAGAAGCATTCCGATGCGAGCCTGGTCGAGATCGAGCAGGCCGTGCTTGGATTCGATCATGCCGAGATCGGGGCAGAAATGGCCAGGCGCTGGAATTTCCCGCCCGAGATCGAGCATGCCATCAACTATTGGCGCATGCCCGAGAAACAGCCTTTCATGCCGATCACCGGCATGGTGCAGATGGCCGTGCTGATCGAAAGCGGGTTGCGCGGAGATGAACTGATAAAGCGCACTGCGGAGCCGATGCGCAACCAGCTGCAGATCGGCTGGGAGCGCATCGAGCCATGCATCCCGCAGCCGGAACAGATGGATGCCATGGTCAAGCTGATGCTGGAGGCCTGATGGAATATTTCACTGTTTCTGGCCTGCTCCGATATATGCGCGAACCTGACGATGGAAATGCAGATGGACGATAAACCGGAATCTTCTTCTTCGACGGCGGCGGAACAGCCCCCCATGACCTTGCTGTTCGTGGATGACGAGCCCAGTATTCTGTCCTCGCTGAAACGGCTGTTCCATCCGTGCGGTTATCGCACCTTCACCGCCACGGGCGGCGCGCAGGGATTGGAGATCATGCAGCGCGAGACCGTCGATCTGGTGATATCCGACATGCGCATGCCGGAAATGAACGGGGCGCAATTCCTGGAGCAGGTCAACGAACGCTGGCCGGATACCGTGCGCATCCTGCTGACGGGTCACGCCGAGATTGGCGCCACCATCGATGCGATCAACAGGGGGCACATCTACCGCTACATCTCGAAGCCTTGGGAAGACAACGATCTTGTCCTGTCCATCAAGCATGCCTTGCATGTCAAGCAGCTGGAACGGGAAAAGCGCGGCCTGGAAGAATTGACGCGCAGGCAGAACGAGGAGCTGAAAGACCTCAATGCCAATCTGGAAGAGAAGGTCAGGGCGCGTACCGAGGAAGTGCGCCAGACCATGGCATTCCTCGAAGCCGCGCACGAAAAACTGAAACAGGGCTTCATCACTTCGATCCGGGTTTTCTCCAACCTGATCGAGATGCGCGAAGGTTCATTGGCCGGACACTCGCATCGCGTCGCCGACCTGTCGAGGAAAATAGCCATGAAAATCGGATTGAAGGAAGCCGATATTCAGGATGTGTTCCTCGCAGCATTGCTGCACGATGTGGGGAAGATCGGGTTGCCGGATTATCTGCTGGAAAAACCGTATGCCAGCCTGACCAGGGAAGAACGCGACGAAGCGGACAAGCACCCGGCCAAGGGGCAGGCAGCATTGATGGCGCTTGAGCAGCTGAATGGGGCAGCCAGGCTGATACGCAGCCACCACGAGCGGTTCGACGGCATGGGCTACCCGGACAAGCTGCGCGGCCTGGAGATCCCGCTGGGTGCGCGGATCATCGCGCTGGCGAACGAATACGATGCCGCCCAGATCGGGACGCTGTTGAGCAGGCGGCTCAAACAGTCCGATGCGGTGCTCTTCATCCAGGAAGGGCGCGGAGGGCGCTACGATCCGGCAGTGGTAGATGCCTTCATGAGCGTGATGAAAGAGGCGGGAAAGACGGAGCGGCCCGTGCCGGAATCGGCGCTGCATCTGGAGCAGCTCAGGCCGGGCATGCAGCTGTCGCGCGACCTGATGAGCAAACATGGCGATCTGCTGCTGTCAAAGGATCATCAGCTGGATACTTCCCTGATCGAACAGATCCGAGGTTTCGAGCAATTCGGGGACAAGTTGACCATCTATATATACGACAAGTGACTGCGTTCCGATATGGCCGGATGCTGGAAGGTGAAAAATGGATACAGCGGCTGAAGAAAGATTCGAGACTTTTGCGTGGGACAACAAGTTCGACACCGGCGTCGAAGTGGTGGACGGACAGCACCACAAGCTGGTCGACCTGATCAATCAGCTGGGGGCCATCAGTGCGCGCCAGGCAAGCACTGCGGAACTCGGCGATATCCTGACCGAGTTGACGAATTACACGGTGTACCACTTCAGTGCCGAAGAGAAGCTGATGAGGCAGTATGGCGTCGATAGTGCGCATCAGGATGTCCATATCAAGGCGCATCAGCATTTCACCTCCCAGGTATTGCTGGCCACCAGGATACTGATGAGCGGAACGGATGTCTCCGGCCAGCTGATCATACCGTTGCAGAAATACCTCACCAACTGGCTGGTGCAGCACATCCTGGGTCTGGACAAGCGGCTGACCCAGGAAATTCTGGCGCTGCAGGCTGGCGCCAGTCATGACGATGCGATCAGGAAAGCAACGGCATTCATGAGCCAGGGTTCGAACGTGCTGATGGAAGCCCTGAACGAAATGTACGGCAAGCTGGGCGACAAGACGCTCGAGATCCTGCAGAAAAACCAGGAGCTGCAGGCGGAGCAGAACGCCCTGCATGCGCTGAACGAACAACTGGAAGCGCGGGTGAAGCAGCGAACGGCAGCC
>JAJZUH010000161.1 GCA_021847165.1 Pseudomonadota bacterium | reverse complement strand
GCCTTCCTCTGGCTGCTGGCGCAGTTGCTGCATGCGTCCTGGTTCTACCAGGGGCTGGGCATCGCGGGCGAATCCACCGCGCTCGCATTGCTGCTGTTCTTCATGGTGCTGCCGACATTCACCTTCCCGCTGCATCCGCTCACCTCCGCCTACTCGCGCAAGCACGAATTCGAGGCGGATGCCTATGCCGCGCAGCAAACCGACGCGAAAGAACTGGTCAATGCGCTGGTCAAGCTGTATCAGGACAATGCCAAGACACTGACCCCCGATTCGTTGTACGCTATCTTCTACGAATCGCACCCTCCCGCACCGATACGCATTGCGCATCTGCAACAACCTGGAGCACACGAATGAAGAAATACCTGTTCCTGCTAGTCCTTGTCGCCGGCACGGCACATGCCGATCCGTTCGCCGCCGGCAATCCTGCCAGCGGCAAGAAACTGTTCGCCCAGTACGAGTGCGATAGCTGCCACAAGGGCAAGGTGGGCGGCGATGGCAGCGCCATCTTCACCCGCCCCGACCGCATCGTGCGCGAGGCGAGCCAGCTCGTGCCGCGGATCAAGTTCTGTTCCGGCGTGGTCGGCGCCAACCTTTCCGCCCAGGACGAACAGGACCTCGCCAGCTATCTGAACCAGAACTACTACCACTTCAAGTGAGGTCGCCATGGCTACCGTATGCGATTTGACCAACAAGCAATGCAAACCCTGCGAAGGCGGCGTGCCGCCGCTGAGCCAGGATGAAGCGAAGAATCTGCTGCGGCAGCTCGACGGCTGGGAATTGAGCGAGCAGCGCATCGGCAAGACCTTCGAGTTCAAGAACTACTACCAGGTGCTCGCCTTCGTCAACGCGGTGGCCTGGATGACGCACCGCGAGGATCACCATCCGGACATGACAGTGGGTTACAACAAGTGCCGCGTGGAATATTCCACCCACGCCATCGGCGGCCTGTCCGAGAACGACTTCATCTGCGCAGCGAAAGTGGACGCGCTGTTCAAGCTTTGAGCGGGAAGCAGCGGGGGCTGGTCATCGCCGCCCATGGACGCCACTATCTGGCGGAACTGCCCGGCGGCGAGATCGTTGAATGCGTGCCGCGCGGCAAGAAAAGCGAGGTCGCCTGCGGCGACACGGTCGAAGTGGCAGCTACCGGCAGCGGCCAGGGCGTCATCGAAAGCATCGCACCACGCAGCAGTCTGCTCTACCGCTCCGATGCCTACAAGCAGAAGATCATCGCGGCCAATGTCACGCAGCTCGTCGTCGTCGTCGCCACCGAGCCTTCGTTCAACGACGAACTGCTGACGCGCTGTCTGCTCGCCGGGCAAGAGCAGAACCTGGACATCCTCATCGTGCTGAACAAATGCGACCTGCCGAACGTCGCAGCGGCGCGCGCTCAACTCGCCCCCTATGGCGCCGCCGGCTACCGCGTGCTGGAACTCGCCGCCAGACAGGACGCGGCCCCGCTGCTGCCATACCTGCATGGCCACACCAGCGTGCTGGTGGGGCAATCCGGCATGGGCAAATCGACGCTCATCAACGCCCTCGTCCCGGACGCAAAGGCCGCCACGCGCGAGATTTCCACCGTGCTCGATTCCGGCAAGCACACCACAACGCATGCGCAGCTGTATCACCTGGATGCGCACAGCCATCTCATCGACTGCCCCGGCGTGCAATTGTTCGGCCTGCATCACCTGGATTTCGCCGCGATGGAAAGAGGTTTCCCGGAATTCCAGCCCTATCTCGGCCGCTGCCGTTTCGCCAATTGCACCCATTCGCACGAACCAGATTGCGCAGTACGCAAGGCCGCCGAAGCCGGAAAGATCGATGCCAGGAGATTGAAGCTGTTCCAGCAGATCGCCCTGCCGGGACAATGAGCTGGCGGTTCGCCCGCAGCCCGGCCATAAGGAATCCCAGTCGCGTCAGCCCAGCAGATTCGCCACGGTCAGCAGCAACAGCATGAAAAGCCAGAACACCAGCGCACGCCAGACCAGGCCGATGGCGCTTTGCATGAAATCGGCATCGGCTTCGTCGCCTACCCCCAGCTCGGCGCGGAATACGGGTTGCTGGTCCTGCACGATGGTCTGGCCCAGCTTCACGCCCAGCGCACCGGCTCCGCTGGCCAGGACAATGCCGGCCTCCGGGTCCAGCCAGCTTTCGGCCTGGGTACGCCAGCAGTAGATGGTATCTTCGAAGTTGCCGACGATGGCGAAGGTGGCCGCCGTAAAGCGCAATGGCAGCCATTCCATGAGATGGTAGGCTTGCCGGGCGAACTGGCCGAACGCGCCGAACTCGGCCTCGTCCTGCGTCCCCCAGCGGTTGTTCAGGAACAAGGCAAGCCGGTACAGGATGGCCCCGACCGGCCCCAGCCCGAGCATCATCAGGACCACGAACCAGAACACCACGCCGAAGACATTGCGATGTGTGCACAGCAGGGCCTGCTCGATGGTGACGCGCGCCACCTCTTCGTAGCTCAGGTCGCTGCAGGACTTGCCCAGCCATTCGCCCAGCAGCTCGCGCGCCCGGTCCAGTTGCCTGTCGCGCAGGGCCTGATGGATATCGGTGTAGTAGTGGCTGAACTGGCGGAATCCCATGGTGAGATAGAGCACCAGCACGCTGAACGCCCAGGCGAAGATGGGATGCGCGTTCAGCAGCAGGAAATGCACTGCGATGACCAGCGCCAGCGGCCCCCCGATGGCCAGCATCCAGGCGATCCGCCCCTGCTTCTGCTGGCCGGCATTGAAGTTGCGCTGGAAGAACTCGACATAGCCCGAGAGCCACACGTACAGGTATTTGCGGGAAGACAGGGGGTGCAGTTGCTCCAGCAACAGCGCGGTGATCAGTGAGAGCAGACTCATGGCTTCTACGTGGCTATCAAACTCGGACAGCGGGAAAGATACCACAGGCGTATGAAGTGGACGACCCGAGCCTGATTCAAGTGCAACTTTGGCGCGACATCCGCCCCAGGGCGGATATGCCGCGCCGCGAACGATCGCCGCAGCAAGCCGCTACGCGATCATGCCGGCCGCTACCGTGTTATTGCTCGCCTCGTCGATGACGATGAAGCTGCCGGTCGCCCGGTCGGCCGCGTAGCTGTCGAACACCAGCGGCTGCTGGGTCTTGATCGCCACGCGTGCGATGTCGTTCATGTTCAGCTTTTCGGTCGCATGCTGTTCCAGCGTGTTCACATCCACCCGGTAATCCAGGCGCGAGAACAGGCACTTCGCCGTGCGCGTGGTGTGCTTGACCAGATACTTGCGGTTCCTGTCCAGCGGCGCTTCGGACAGCCAGCACAGGGTCGCTTCGAACTCCTTCTCCACCCTGGGCGGGTGGGCGCTGGCGCGCACGAACATGTCACCGCGCGAAATGTCGATCTCGTCCGCCAGCGTGAGCGTGACCGACTGCGGGGCAAAAGCGGTCTGCAGCTTGCCGTCGTAGGTCGAAATCTCCTTCACTCTGGTGGCGCGGCCCGACGGCAGGATGGATATCTCGTCTCCCACCGATATCTCGCCCGCTTCGATGCGGCCGGCAAAACCGCGGAAGTCGTGATGCTCCTCGGTCTGCGGGCGGCATACCCATTGCACCGGGAAGCGGAAATCGCTGGTGTTCACGTCGTGGTCGATCTCGACCGTCTCCAGCAGTTCCAGCAGCGCCGGCCCCCGGTACCAATCCAGCCGGTCGCCGCGATCCACCACCATGTCGCCGTTCAGGGCGGACAGCGGGATGCAATGCACATCGTGCAATCCCAGTTGCGCGGCAAACGCCTTGTACTCGGCCACGATCTGGTCGAAGCGCGCCTGCGAATAGCCCACCATGTCCATTTTGTTCACCGCCAGCACCACATGCGGCACACCCAGCAGGCTGGCCAGGTATGAGTGACGGCGCGTCTGCGTCAGCACGCCCTTGCGCGCGTCGATCAGGATGATGGCGAGGTTGGCGGTGGAGGCGGCGGTCACCATGTTGCGCGTGTACTGCTCGTGTCCCGGCGTATCGCCGATGATGAACTTGCGCCTGGGCGTGGCGAAATAGCGGTAGGCCACGTCGATGGTGATGCCCTGCTCGCGCTCGGCCTGCA
>JAJZUH010000160.1 GCA_021847165.1 Pseudomonadota bacterium | reverse complement strand
CGTGGCTGTATCCGGTGATGCGGGTGCAGGCGGGATTGGCCTCGAGTATCGTTCCGTCCTTGTCGGTGATCAGGATGCCTTCCTCCGCATGATCAAAGACGCTCGAGATCAGCCTCAGGTGATCGTCCGCCAGCTTGCGATCGGTGATGTCATTTGCAATGCCAAGGAATTGCACCAGCCTGCCTTCCTTGTCGAATATGGGGGAAATATGCAGCCTGTTCCAGAACAGGGTCCCGTCCTTCCTGTAGTTGCGCAGCGTGGCCTTCCCGCTTCGGCCTTCCTTGAGGCAGGCGCGGATTTCGGCAAGCTCTGCCTGGTCTCTATCCTTGCCTTGAAGGAAACGGCAACTCCTGCCCAGCAGTTCGGATGCGGGGTATCCGGTGATTCTCTCGAATGCCGGGTTTACATAGAGCAGCGGCAATTCCGGATCTGAGGCATCGGCGATGGCCACGCCGTTAGTGCTTGAATCCAGGGCGTTGGACTGCATCCTGATCAGCGCCTCGGCTTCTTTGCGCTCGGTAAGGTCGCGGATGAAGGCATGGAATTCATATTTTTTCTTGACCTTGATGGGAACGACTGCCAGCTCGATAGGAAATTCGTGTCCGCTGCGGTGCAGGCCCTGAATCTCTATCCACGCATTTAGAACTTGTCCTTTGCCTGAAAACAGAAACTGCTGCAATCCATGAATGTGCGCTTCGCGGAACTGGATTGGGATGATGGTTTCATGCAGCAGTTTCCCAATGGCTTCCGCAGAGGACCAGCCGAATGTCTTCTCTGCCTGGATGTTCCATCCGGTGATGATGCCATTGGAATCCATCTGCACAATGGCATCCAAGGCAGTATCCACGATGGCGCGGAGTTTTTCCTGACTCTCCTGCAATGCTTGCTCTGCAAGCTTGCTTTGAGTCACATCATCGAAAATGGCGACGACCTCTCCGCTATCTATCTTGTAGATGTAGTTATCCAGCCAGCCGGATATGCGCTCGTCTTCGTAGAAGGAAACAGGGAAGTGTTCGGCATTGCCGCTTTGCCAGACGCTGCGCAATGCATCGATCAGCCCCATTTTCTCGGAACCGGGGAAAGCTTCTGTAAGTTTTCTGCCGATCAGATCCTCGCGCCTGACATTGTTCATGCGCTCTGCCGAATGGTTGAAATTGGTAAAGATGAAATCCTGCCCATCCTGGGTCGCCTGATATATCGCCACGCCGCTGCTCATGTTTTCGAACAGTTCATCCAGCCTTTGCTTGCTGATTCTCAGCTCGTCGTCCCTTTTCTTGCGCTCCGTGATGTCCCTTGAGGAACAGAACAGTACAGGCTTGCCGCCAAACAAAAGCGGGAAGGCGCTTACCTCGACATCGAAAACAGTGCCATCCTTGCGCCTGTGGCGTCTTTCAAACTGCGAACGTTCATGCTCGTCGAACTTCTGATTGAACATCGCGTTGAGCTCGGCCTCGGAAACCTTTATCTCCGCATCCCATTGGGTGACGCTCATGCCCTTCATCTCGTCTCTAGCGTAACCCAACATCTCGCAGAACGAGTCACTGACCTCGAGTATGTTTCCATTTATGTCGAGTATGTGTATGCCGTCGCTGGCATTGTGAAGAAGCGCTTTGTTTTTCTCGTTCTCCTTTTGCAAAGCCAGCTTGCTGGCAATCAGCTGGTTTACCAGCGGTGCTATTATCCAGCGCAGCAGCAGTCCGCCAAGCATCACGAGCGCTGCAAGCAGCAGTGAGATGTATTTCAGCTGCTCGGTTATCGGGCCATATAGTTCAGACTGGTCTATTTTCAGAACTGCGCCTAGCAGGCTGCTGAAAAACCCCGGCGCCACCCCGGTTTGGTAAAATATCGCCATTGTGAAATAGGGTGATGGCGATGCGAGGAATAGACGTTCAACCGAGAGATCTGTTCAGTTACATTCAACTGGAGCAGCGCGTGCCGAGCAAACATCCGCTGCGCGCGATCCGCAAGATGGTCGATGTGGCGCTCGGTGAAATGGACTCGTTGTTTGCCCAGATGTATTCGGACACCGGGCGCCCCTCAATTGCGCCAGAGCGGTTGCTGCGCGCACAGACGTTGCAGATTCTGTATACGGTACGTTCTGAGCGGCAGTTGATGGAACAGATCGACTTCAATTTGTTGTTTCGCTGGTTTGTGGGGCTGGAACTGGACGATGAGGTTTGGGATGCCACCGTTTTCTGCCATAACCGTGACCGGCTGTTGACGCATGACGTGGCAGAGATGTTCTTCGAACAAATCAAGGCGCAAGCCGATGCGGGCGCGCTGTTATCGAAGGAACATTTTTCGACCGATGGCACCTTGCTGGATGCGGCCGCCTCGATCAAGAGTTTCAAGCGTAAGGATACGGATGACACGTCCGGTGGTGGCACAAATTCCGACGCGCAGGAACCCGCCGGGCAGGGGCGCAACGTGGAAGTGGACTTCCACGGAGAGCAGTTCAATAATGCGACGCACCAGTCTTCTACGGATGGCGAGGCGCGTCTGTATCGCAAGGCAAAGGGCAAGGAAGCCAAGCTCAGCTTTATGGGGCATCTGTTGACCGAGAATCGTAACGGGCTGATCGTGCAGGCGAGGGTCAGTCAGGCAACGGGAACCGCAGAACGTGAAGTATCACTGGAGATGCTGGACGCGGAATCCGGTTCAAGTCGAAGGACATTGGCGGCGGACAAGAATTACGATACCAAAGCCTTTGTGGCGGATTGCCGCAAACGTAAAGTGACGCCTCATGTGGCGCAGAAGAAACATACGGCGATTGATGGTCGCACCACCCGCCACGAAGGATATGAGATCAGCATCAAGAAACGCAAGCAGATCGAAGAGTGCTTTGGCTGGATGAAAGACATTGGCCTGATGCGCAAATTGCGGCATCGCGGCAAGAAGCTGGTAAACCAGCTATTTCTGTTCACGGCAGCGGCTTACAACCTGGTCAGAATGCGGCGATTATTGGCGTAGTACGCCAGAAATCCGCCCAAAAGGCGGAAAAACGGGGATTTTCCCGAATAATCGGCATATTGCCGAGCAGGAAACTGAAAATTCGCTGGAAAATTTACCCGCCGGAGCGGGTAAGGGAAAATAAATCAGCGTTTTTCAGCAGCCTGCTAGAGTAAGCCCTTGCAAGGGTACATAGGCTGCGATGACATTCGCGCCACGATAGTCTCTTGCATGGATGAGCCCGGTCTTACCATTCAGCGCGTAATCCATCGGCAATGCCTGGTTATTCACCAATCTTTGCAAGCGCTGGAATTCCCAGCCAGAAGTTCTGTGCAGGAAGCAGTTCATTTCCTTTTCCTGAAATGGGCTGCAAAGCGCGAATTCCCCGGTACTACCTATGGATGCGATGTCATCCAGTGCATGTGCGGGCAGCTTCAGACTGGCTTCCAGGACGACGCTGCCGATGCGCCCATGCTGGTCCTTTATGTCGGCTCTGACATGAAGCATGAATTGCCCATCCCAGATCAGGTAAGCGCCTTTGGCATCGACCGGCATGCGCAGTTTTGGGGACTGCACGAAATGGCCGGCGCGCGCCACTTCGGTGCCGGTTACATTGTAGATTGCCACGCCATTGACGCCCTGCGCGACAAAGGATTCCGCGGTTCGATGTAATTGGTTTTTTGTCTGCTCGGGTTTTGACAGGTTGTCAATGATGAAGGGGCGCGTTGCGATCATCTGCGCTTCATCCATTCTTTCCGTGATCTGGTTGCCAAAGAGGTCCATGCCGCTCTTCAGCGAGACTTCGAGGCGCCTGCTCAGCATGGATTCGGCTTGATGCTGCATGACCATAAAAACGGAGATGCCGGCAAGCAGGGTCAGCGTCATCAGGATCAGAAAGCCAAGGAGGGCGATCCTGTATTTTTCGAATTTCAAAAATTCTCCCTCTGGGTAATTCTCAGTTTTGTGTGCTGTGATACCTAAAAAATATCACGCGAATTCAAGTTTGAAGTAATGGAATGGACGCCCACTTCCCCTAACGGCATCTAAGTGCCAAAGTAGTGGTTGCTAGACCACAAAACGGAGAGGAGCGTCCGAGATGAAGATTACGACAGTTGGTATCGATTTGGCAAA
>JAJZUH010000159.1:1784-4098 GCA_021847165.1 Pseudomonadota bacterium | reverse complement strand
TCCTCACCGTCGGCATCATGCTGGGTAGCGGCTGGGCATATTACGAACTGGGCTGGGGCGGCTGGTGGTTCTGGGATCCGGTAGAGAACGCCTCGTTCATGCCCTGGCTGGTGGGCACGGCGCTGATACATTCCCTGGCGGTGACGGAAAAGCGCGGCGCATTCAAGAGCTGGACGGTGTTGCTTGCCATCGCCGCTTTCTCGCTCAGCCTGCTGGGAACGTTCCTGGTGCGCTCCGGCGTGCTGACTTCGGTGCATGCCTTTGCCACCGACCCCAAGCGCGGCATTTTCATCCTGTCCTTCCTGGTGGTGGTCATCGGCGCATCACTGCTCCTGTTCGCATGGCGCGCTCCCAAGATCGGTCTGGGCGGCAAGTTCGACCTGATCTCGCGTGAATCCATGCTGCTCACCAACAATGTCCTGCTGTCCGTGGCTTCCGCCTCGGTGTTTCTGGGAACGTTGTACCCGTTGTTCATGGATGCGCTCGGCTTCGGCAAACTGTCCGTCGGCCCTCCCTATTTCAACACCGTCTTTGTGCCCCTGATGGTGCCGATGGTGATGATGATGGGCCTGGGACCGATCGCGCGCTGGAAACATGCCAACCTGCCCGACATCTGGGTGCGCGTGCGCTGGGCATTGGGTGCAAGCATGATCTTGGCATTGCTGTTGCCGCTGATCATGGGTAAATGGACGCCGCTCATCGCACTCGGCCTGCTGCTGGCAGCCTGGCTGATCACCACTTCCTTGCTCGATTTCTTCAGGCGTATCGCCGGTTCCGGCGAACTGTGGCAGCGCCTGAGCATTCCCGCACGCAGCTATTACGGCATGTTGCTGGCGCACCTTGGCATCGCGGTGTTCATCATCGGCGTGACCTTGGTGAAAGGCTATGAAACCGAGCGCGATGTGCGTATGGATGTCGGCGATACGGTCGATGCAGGCGGATACCAGTTCCGTTTCGATGGCGTGATCGACGTGCCTGGGCCCAACTATGTGGCTTCGCAGGGACGTGTGACCGTCACCCGGGGCGGTACGCTGGTAACCGAACTGCATCCGGAAAAGCGCCAATACAATGCCTCAGGCATGCCGATGACCGAAGCTTCCATTCAGCCGGGACCGCTGGGGGACCTGTACGTGTCTCTGGGCGAGCCGATTCCCGGTACGACGGCCTGGGCGGTACGCGTCTACATCAAGCCGTTCGTGGACTGGATCTGGGCAGGATGCCTGATGATGGCACTGGGCGGGATACTGGCGATCAGCGACCGCCGCTATCGCATACACGCACGTAAAACAACGACCGCAACGACTGGCGGAGAGCAATTGAAGGAGAAGACGGCATGATGCGATTCATTTTGCCTTTGGTGGTTTTCCTGGTACTGGCGGCCTTCCTGTATGTCGGCCTGGGGCTCGATCCGCGCGAAGTTCCTTCGCCGCTGATCGACAAGCCGGCTCCCGCGTTCACCCTGACGCAATTGCACGATACCCGGAAGCAATTCTCCGTGCAGGAGATGAAGGGCAAGGTCTGGCTGCTCAACGTGTGGTCGTCCTGGTGCGTGTCCTGCAAGGAGGAGCATCCGGTGCTGCTGTCGTTGGCCGAACAGAAGATCGTGCCGATCTACGGACTCGACTACAAGGACAAGAAAGAAGATGCGGAGGCATGGTTGCGCCAGGCGGGTGATCCATACACCCTGAGCGCGATGGATATCGATGGCCGCGTGGGCATCGACTATGGCGTCTATGGCGTACCGGAAACCTATGTCATCGACAAGCAGGGCATCATCCGCTACAAGCAGATCGGCCCGGTGACACGGGAAAGCCTGCAACAGAAGATACTGCCCATGGTCGCGGAGTTACAAAGCAAATGAGAACGTTATTGATCCTGCTGTTTTGCCTGTTGCCAGCCGGCGCCTTCGCCGGTGAAGCGAAAGACCTGGCTGCCGATCCCGTGATTGAGAAGCGCATGATCGGGCTGGCAGAGAATCTGCGTTGTCTCGTCTGCCAGAACGAATCATTGGCCAGTTCGCATGCCGAGCTGGCAGAAGACCTGCGCCGCGAAGTGCGCGAGCAGATGCAGCAAGGCAAGAGCGACAAGGAAATCATCGATTATCTCGTGGCCCGCTACGGCGATTTTGTGTTGTACAAGCCGCCGGTGAAGAGCTACACCATACTGCTCTGGTTCGGCCCCTTTGCCATGCTGCTGCTCGGTGCAGGCGTGCTGGTTTTCCAGCTGCGCAAACGCCGCAAGGCGATACAGGAATCCGAACTCACCCCTGAAGCGCAGCAGCGTGCTGCCTCCCTACTCAGCGAAGAAGAAAACA
>JAJZUH010000159.1:0-1684 GCA_021847165.1 Pseudomonadota bacterium | reverse complement strand
ATGCTGCTGCTCGGTGCAGGCGTGCTGGTTTTCCAGCTGCGCAAACGCCGCAAGGCGATACAGGAATCCGAACTCACCCCTGAAGCGCAGCAGCGTGCTGCCTCCCTACTCAGCGAAGAAGAAAACAAATGACTTTATTCTGGATCATCTGTGCGGCGATACTGATCGTCGCCGTTCTGTTCGTTGCCTTGCCGTTGTGGCGTGGTACATCCAAAGACAATTCGGTGGCACGCGATGCGGCCAATCTGGAGATATTGCGCGACCAGATCGCCGAAATGGATGCAGACCTGAAGAACGGCCTGCTCACTCCGGAACTGCACGAACAAGGCAAGCGTGAATTGCAGGCGCGCCTGCTGGAAGAAGTCGGGGATGCCCAGACCGGCCAGGCCTCGAACAAACCCCATCCGCTGAAGATCACGGCCGTCGTACTGGCCGTGTTGTTGCCGCTGGCCGCCGTGGGGCTGTATCTGAAGCTGGGCAATCCGAACGCTTTCATTCCGCAGATGCAATTCGGCGCTGGCGGTATCGTGCGCGACGAAGCCGGGCTGCAGGCGCTGGAAGAGAAGCTGGCAAAGAATCCGCAGAATCCGGAAGTCCTGCTCATGCTCGCTCGCTCCTATGTCGAACTCGGCCGTTATGCCGATGGCGCCAAGAAGTACGACGCCCTGACGAGACTGGTGCCTGATGAAGCGATGTTGTGGACTGACTACGCCGACGCCTTGGCGATGACCCATAACTCGCTGACCGGTGCACCGACCAAATTGCTGGATCGCGCGCTGGAGATCGATCCAAACTTTGCCAAGGCATTGGCATTGTCAGGGACGGCGGCGATGGAGCGGGGCGATTTTGCCGCTGCCATCCGCTATTGGGAAAAGCTGATGCAGCAGCTCCAGCCGGGGGGCGAAGACGCCAAGATGATCGATGAGGGTCTGCGACAGGCGCGGCTGCTGCTGGCACAGAGCAAGGGAGGCAAGATGGCTCCTGCACTGGAGCAGATCAATGAGCCGCCGGCCAAGGCGCAGGCCGCAGCCGGCAGCGAGCGCATCACGGGAACGGTGACACTGAGCGCCGCCCTCAAGGGACAGGCCGATCCGAACGATACCCTGTTCGTGCTGGCACGCGCCCTGCAGGGTCCCAAGATGCCGCTGGCCATCCTGCGCAAACAGGTCAAGGATTTGCCGGTGAATTTCTCGCTGGACGACAGCATGGCGATGTCGCCACAGATGAAAATGTCCAATTTCGACCAGGTGGTCGTGCTGGCGCGCATCTCGAAATCGGGCAATGCCATGCCGCAGCCGGGTGACCTGGTCGGCATGAGCAAGCCGCTTGTGCCGGGAAGCAAGGGAGTCAAGATCGAGATAGACCAGGCTGTTCGCTAAGATCAGGCGGCTCTGGCTGCAAACGGAAAAAAGGCTGCCGCTTGAAACGGCAGCCTTTTTTTCTGGTTTCCCGCTAGAATCAGGGCCTGTAGCGCGGGAGAATGCGAAGGGGTGATGGGGTGTTTCCATCGTATCCGGAAAACAAAAGGGCCAGCGTCTGAACGCTGGCCCTTATCAAATCTGGCTCCCCGACCTGGACTCGAACCAGGGACCTGCGGATTAACAGTCCGTCGCTCTACCGACTGAGCTATCAGGGAATTGATGAGGGCGCTATACTAATGATTGTGAGCGTTCTGGTCAATATG
>JAJZUH010000158.1 GCA_021847165.1 Pseudomonadota bacterium | reverse complement strand
GCCTGTTCGGATGTCTCCACGCCTTCCGCCACCACCTTGACGTGCATGAGCCTGGCTACCGCAAGGATGGCCTCGACCAGGGCGTCGTCATCGGGATCGACAGTCAGGTCCTGGACGAAGCTTTTGTCGATCTTGAGTTCGTGGATGGGCAGGCGTTTCAGGTATGCCAGCGATGAATAGCCGGTGCCGAAGTCGTCCATCGAGAAATGGATGCCCAGTGCGCTCAGCTCGTTCATTTTCGCGACTACATCGTTGATGTTGTCGATCACCATGCCCTCGGTCACTTCCAGCGTAAGGTGGGTGGGGTCGGCACCGGTGCTGGCGAGGCCTTTCCTGATCTGCTCGACAAAATCGGCCTGGCGGAAATGGCGCGGGCTGATGTTGACGCCGATCCGTATCGGCAGCGTGGCCACTTCCTCGCGTGCCAGCAGACGGCATACTTCGCCGAACATCCACTCGCCGATCTCGATGATGAGATTGGATTCCTCGGCGACCGGGATGAATGCGCCGGGCTGTATCAGGCCGCGCTGCGGATGCTGCCAGCGCACCAGCGCTTCCGCGCCGACGAACTTGCCGTTCGCCTCGACCTGGGGCTGCAGGAATACCCGCAGGTCTCCGTGCTTGATCGCCTGCTGCAGTTCGCGCTCGATCTCGAAACGCTGTTTGGCATTCTCGTCCAGCGTGTCGTCGAAGAACGCGGTCTGCCCGCTGCCCCGGGTCTTGGCGTGATGCAGGGCGGTATTGCCGCGGCGCAGGATATCCAGCGCGGAATCGGCGCCGCTGCCGGGGAATAGCGCGATTCCCAGGCAGGCAGTGAGCGTGATGCTTTCGTTACCGATCACGAAGGGTTCCTGCAGCTCGGTGTGGATCCGGTTCGAGATATGCATCGCCATGTGGGCCGCGGCCTGTTGCTGGGGCGCCAGGTCGCTCAGCAGGATGGCGAACTCGTCCCCCGCGATATGCGCCACGACATCGCCCTGGTGCAGGATATGCGACAAACGCTCGGCCACCGCCTTGATCAGCACATCGCCCATGGCCTGGCCACCCGCATCGTTGATGGTCTTGAAGCGGTCGATGTTGAACGAGATCAGTGCGCTGCGCTGGCCGATCCGACGGATCGTGGCCAGGGCTTGTGCGGTACGTTCCAGGAGCAGTGCGCGGTTGGGCAGCCCGGTCAGGGTATCGTAAAAGGCCAGGCGGTTTATCTCGGCCTCGGCGCGTTTTTTCTCGGTGATGTCTTCCTGCACCGAGACGTAGTGGGTGATGCGCCCGTCGGGCTGGCGGATCGGGCTGATGATGGCATGTTCGATATATTCGCCGCCATCCTTGCGCTTGTTGTAGAACTCGCCCTGCCAGGTATTGCCGGACAGCAGGTTTTTCCAGAGATCCTCGTATGTGCTCGCGGGCGTCTTGCCGGAGTGCAGGATGCGCGGGTTGCGGCCGATGATTTCGCTGCGGTCATATCCGGTCTTGCGCACGAAAGATTCGTTGACGTATTCGATGTTGCCGTCGAGGTCGGTGATGTAGATATTCTCCGGGCTCTGTTCCACCGCCAGCGAGAGTTTGCGCAGCGTCGATTCTTTCTCGCGCAGCGTTCGCAGGTCGAGGTAGCTGGCCACGAAGCCGATGTATTTCCCTTCCTTGCCATGAATCGAGGCGATGGTTGCGAGGGTCGGTATCAGCGTGCCGTCGCTCGACAATCGGTCTACTTCCCCCGACCAGGTGCCGTGCTTGCGCAGATGGCGTTCGATTTCGCCACGTTCCGAGTGATGCAGGTCGGTTTTGGGGACGATGTGCGAGACATGCTTGCCGGCAAGGTCCTCCAGCGGATAGCCGAACAGGCGCGAGAAGGCCGGATTGACATAGGTGATGCGGAACTCCGCATCGGTAAGCATCAGCGGGTGCGCCGACTGGCGCAGTGCATCGCTGAAAAGGTCGCGTTTCGCCTCGGCCTGCTTGCGGGCGGTGACGTCGAGGAGGATGCCGATGGTGGCCGGGCGGCCCGCGTGCTCATATGGGCGTCCGTACACTTCGACTTCTATGCGTTGCCCATCGCGCCGAATGCAGCTGGCGGTGTTGTAGACGGCTTCCGCATCGCCCGCCTCGCGCCTGCGCATATTCTCCAGCACGCGTTCCCGATCCGGCGGGCTGATCAGATCGGCCGCCGGCACGATGCCGATCATCGATTCGGGTGAGTCGTAGCCGAAGATCGTCGCGAATCCCGGATTGACATAACGCAGCTGGCCGTCCTGGACGATGAAGATGCCGGCTATGGATTGCTCCACCAGCGCGCGGAAACGCGCTTCGCTGTCGCGCAGGGCCAGTTCGGCTTTCTTCCGTTTCGTGATGACATCGAAGACGGCAACGAAATGCTCCGGTTTGGGACTGTATACCGAGATTTCGAACCACATATCCAGGGCTTTGACATGGGTCTCGAATTGTTCCGGCTTGCCGCCGGAGGCAACCCGGCCGTAAATGTCGAACAACCCGGGATCGGCCTCGCGGATTCCCGGAATGATGTCGGAAACCTTGCGCCCGACGACATCCTTCAGGCCGGTCTGCGTCTCGAAGGCTTCATTGACGCTGAGATAGACGAAGTCATCTGGGCGGCCATCCATGTACAGCATGCGGCAATAGGCGAATCCGTTGAGCATGTGGTCGAAGAGAGAACGGTAGGTGGCTTCGCTCTCGCGCAGGGATTCCTCCGCTTTCCTGCGTTCGGTGACGTCCTCGCCAGAACTGAGTGTGCCGACGATGTTGCCTGCCTCGTTCTTGAAATAGATGTTGCGCCAGGAGATCAGCCGCAGGCTGCCATCCCGGCACACAACGGCATTTTCGTGATGGTGGGCGTCTTGCATGTCGCCGGCCAGTATGTGGCGGAACATCGGCAGGATGATCTCCGTGCCCTCCGGCTGCGGCAGGCAGGTCTTGAACCAGTCCTGTCCGAGCAGTTCGCTTTCCCGGTAACCCAGCAGCTCGCAACCGTAGCGGGTGATCATGGTGATGCGACCCTGCTCGTCGAGGGCGACCATGATGGCCTGAACGGTGTCGAGATAACGCTGGTTGAGGTCGCGCTCGCGCCGCAAGGCGAATTCGGTCGTCTTGATCCCGGTGATGTCGCGCGAGGTGCCGAACACGCCCGTCACCCTGCCTGCGATGTCGTGCAGCGGTCCCTTGGTGGTAAGGAAGAACGATTTCCCGTCCCGGGTATCCAGATTCTCCTGGAAGGTCGTGACCTGATCCTTCTGCATCACTTCGCGATCGTTCTGCCGGATGAAGGCGGCCTGGTCGGAGGGGAAGAGCGCGGCGTCGTCCTTGCCCAGCACCTCCTGCACGGATTTTCCGACGAAGCGTGCGGCGGCCCGGTTGAACAGCAAATAGCGCCCCTCGCTATCCTTGGCGAAGATCGCATCGGTGGAGCCTTCGGTGATGGCATCGAGCAGCTGCAGGGCGTGGATCTTTTCCGTCAGATGCGCTTCGGCATCCTGCCTGTCCCTGTCCGACCTGTGGCGCGCTGCATGCAGCAGCGCGCTGAGGAGGCTGACGAGCAGGCCATTGGCGAGCAGGAGTCCCAATTGCAGCATGTCCTGGGTTTCCTTCACTGCAAAGCTGCCGAGCGGAGGAATGGCGAAATAGTCTTCGCCAGCCACGGCGACAAGGGTGGCAAGCAGCCCCGGTCCCAGCCCGCCCAGGGCCGCGCTGGCGATGATCGGCAACATGAACAGGATCAGCAGCGGACGGTCGCCGAACGGGATGGCGATGTTCTGGCGTAGCAGCAAGGTCAGTAGCGTTACCGCGGCTGCAAACAGGTACAGCTGCCAGCGCGGCCAGTTGACGAGGCCGGTGTGCGATGGCGGAATGGCGCCACGGACGGGACGGCCAGCCTGTCGCCTGAGCAGGAAATACAGCAGCAGCGAGGTGATGGCGACGAACAGCCAGCCCTTGAGGGTTTGCGCGACCTTCATGGCGGCGGCATCGGCGAATATCCACTCCGTCAGCCGGTCCGAAAACAGGATCCACAGGCAGGCGAAGAGGGCATAGATCAGGACGATCTTGAGGATGCTCGCATGCGGTGTATAGTTGGAACCGGAGCCGTGCATCGTATCCTTCCCGAACAGCCTCGTTGGC
>JAJZUH010000157.1 GCA_021847165.1 Pseudomonadota bacterium | reverse complement strand
TTCCGTCCAACCCTGAGGAAAGGAGAAATAAATGGCCAACATCACCAGATTCAACCCTGCCAGCGATGCCCTGGATGATTTATTTCGGGGATTTTTCATGCAGCCGGTCCGTTTTGAGGGGCAGCAGCAAATGCAGATCAAGATAGACGTGAGCGAAGACGGCAAGGCCTACACCGTCCATGCCGAGATTCCGGGCGTGAAAAAAGAGGATATCCATGTGAATGTCGACGGCAATCAGGTCTCGATCAGCGCCGAAGTGAAGAACGAGAAGGAAGTGAAAGAGGGGGAGAAGCTGCTGCGCAGCGAACGTTATTACGGCAGCATATCCCGTGCCTTTTCGCTGGCGCAGGAGGTCGACGGCGATGCCGCGCAAGCGAAATACAAGGATGGCATCCTGGAGTTGACGCTGCCCAAGAAGGTGGTCGCCAGCGCCAGGAAACTGGTCATCCAGTGAGCGTTAACTTCCCTGCAGACGGGCGGCCTCATGCCGCCCGTTTCGTTTGGGTATGCGGTAGAATGCGCGCAGGATTTTGAAGGAACGAATATGCCATTGACCGTCGCCACTGCTGCGCAAAAAGCCCATACCCTGTCCGAAGCGCTACCTTACATCCAGCGCTTCTTCGACAAGACCATCGTCATCAAGTACGGCGGCAACGCCATGACCGACCCGAAGCTGCAGGAGGGCTTTGCGCGCGACGTGGTGCTGCTCAAGCTGGTCGGCATGAACCCGGTCGTGGTCCACGGCGGCGGCCCGCAGATCAACGAGCTGCTGCAGAAAGTCGGCAAGAAGGGCGAATTCATCCAGGGCATGCGCGTCACCGACGAAGAGACCATGGATGTGGTCGAGATGGTGCTGGGCAAGGTCAACAAGGACATCGTCAACCTCATCAATCGTTACGGCGGCAAGGCGGTGGGGTTGACCGGGCAGGACGGCGGCTTCATCCGCGCCGAGAAGCTGCTGCTGGAAAGCAACGACGAGCCGGGCAGGATGCTGGACATCGGCCTGGTCGGCGATATCAACAAGATCGATCCGTCCATCATCACCTTCCTGGATTCGGGCGATTTCATCCCGGTGATCGCGCCTATCGGGGTGTCGCCGGACGGCGAGACGCTGAACATCAATGCCGACGTGGTGGCGGGCAAGCTGGCGGAAGTATTGCGCGCCGAGAAACTGGTGCTGCTGACCAACACCCCCGGTGTGCTGGACAAGGCGGGCAAGCTGCTGACCGGGCTGACGCCCAAGCAGATCGACGACCTGGTGGCGGACGGCACCCTGTCCGGCGGCATGCTGCCCAAGATCGGGTCGGCGCTGGATGCGGCCCGCGGCGGTGTGCGCTCGGTGCACATCATCGACGGTCGCGTGGAGCATGCACTGCTGCTCGAAATCCTGACCGATGAGGGTGTCGGCACGCTGATAAAAAGCAAATGATGGAATCACGCGTCTGGATTTTCGATCTGGACAATACGCTGCACGATGCGACGCCGCACATATTTCCTCACATCAACCGCAGCATGACGGCGTATCTGCAGGAACACCTGCAACTGAGCGAGGATGAAGCGAACGCATTGCGGGTGGACTACTGGCAGCGCTACGGCGCGACGCTGAGCGGGCTGATGAAGCACCACGGCACCGATCCGGACCATTTTTTGTGGAATACGCACCAGTTTCCGGCGTTGTCGAAAATGGTGTTGCGCCAGCCGCGCCTGCGCCATGTGTTGCAGCAGCTGCCGGGCAGGAAGGTGGTGTTTTCCAATGCGCCCCTGCATTATGCGCAGGCGGTGCTGAAGCTGTTGCGGGTGGACGACCTGTTCGACGACGTATTTGCCATCGAACATTCGCGCTACAAACCCAAGCCACAGGCTGAAGGGTTCCGGCGCCTGCTGCGCAAACACCGTTTGCATGCGGCGCAATGCGTGATGGTGGAAGACAGTGCGGAGAACCTGCAGACCGCCAAGCGCATGGGGATGCGCACCGTGTGGGTGAGCCCTGCGCCGCGAGCGCCGGCTTATGTGGACCTGAAGATTCGCGACGTGCTGGAATTGCCGCGCGCGCTTTCCAAACTTTAAGGGGGAATTATGGCAACCAAACAACCGGGCGAGAGAAAGCTGCAGATCCTGCAAACCGTCGCCGAGATGCTGGAACAGCCCAAGGGCGAGAAGATCACCACGGCCGCGCTGGCAGCCCGCCTCGACCTGTCCGAAGCAGCGCTGTACCGGCATTTTGCCAGCAAGGCGCAGATGTTCGAGGGGCTGATCGAATTCATCGAGCAGACCGTGTTCGGCCTGGTCAACAAGATTACCACCGAGGAGCAGGACGGCCTGAAGCAGGTGGAGGGGATACTTGCGCTGTTGCTCGGCTTTGCCCAAAAGAACCGCGGCATGACGCGGGTGCTGCTCGGCGATGCGCTGGTGAACGAGGACGAGCGCCTGCAGTTGCGCATCAACCAGTTCCTCGATCGCATCGAGACCACGCTCAAGCAGTCGTTGCGCATCGCCGACACGCAGGGCAGGCTGGCTGCGGACGACGACATCGGCGCCCACGCCAACCTGTTGCTGTGCTTCGTGGTGGGGCGCTGGAACCAGTTCGGCAAGAGCGGTTATGCGCGCGACCCGATGGCGCAATGGCCGCAGCAGTGGGGAATCATCCGGTCGCAGTTCAAATAGCCCGGGCGGCACCCCGAATAAAGGAGGCGGCATCCGCGTGATGGCCGCGAAATAAGCAATCGCATCGGAGCAGACATGACTGACAAATTGATCATATTCGATACCACCTTGCGCGACGGCGAGCAGAGCCCGGGCGCATCCATGACCAAGGAAGAGAAGCTGCGCATTGCGCGCCAGCTGGAAAAGCTGGGCGTGGATGTGATCGAGGCCGGCTTTGCGGCCGCCAGCCCCGGCGATGCCGACGCGATCCACAGCATCGCCAGGGTCATCGACCATTCCACCGTGTGTTCGCTGGCGCGTGCCAACGAGCGTGACGTGCGGGCGGCGGGCGAGGCGATCAAGCCGGCCAGGCGCGGGCGCATCCATACCTTCATTGCCACTTCTCCCATTCACATGGAGAAGAAGTTGCGCATGACGCCGGACGAGGTGGTGGCGCGGGCGGTTGCCGCGGTGAAGCTGGCGCGGGAATACACCGACGATGTGGAATTTTCCGCCGAGGATGCGGTGCGTTCCGAGATGGATTTCCTGGTGCGCATCTTCGACGAGGTGATCAAGGCGGGAGCGACGACGCTGAACGTGCCGGATACCGTGGGCTACAGCATCCCGGTGTTGTGGGGCGAGCGCTTCAAGCAGCTGATCGCGCGCGTGCCGAACAGCGGCAAGGTCATCTGGTCCACGCATTGCCACAACGACCTGGGCATGGCTTCGGCCAACTCCCTGGCGGCGGTGATGAACGGTGCGCGTCAGGTGGAGTGCACCATCAACGGCCTGGGCGAACGCGCCGGCAATGCGTCGCTGGAGGAGGTGGTGATGGCGGTGAAAACGCGCCGTGACATCTTTACCTGCGATACGGCCATCGATACCACGCAGATCGTGCCGACCTCCAAGCTGGTCTCCAGCATCACCGGCTATCCGGTGCAGCCCAACAAGGCCATCGTCGGCGCCAATGCTTTTGCGCACGAGTCCGGCATCCATCAGGACGGCGTGCTGAAGCATCGCGAAACCTACGAGATCATGCGCGCCGAGGATGTAGGCTGGGGGGCGAACAAGCTGACCCTGGGCAAGCTGTCCGGGCGCAACGCCTTCCGTACGCGCTTGCAGGAGCTGGGCATCGTGCTGGAGAACGAAGAGGCGTTGAACGCCGCGTTCGCGCGCTTCAAGGACCTGGCCGACCGCAAGAGCGAGATATTCGACGAAGACATCCAGGCGCTGGTGAGCGAAGAGGGCGTCGCCCAGGTCAGCGATCATTACCGTCTGGTGGCGATGGGCGCACATTCTGAAACCGGCGCGTTGCCCGTGGCGCGCGTCGTGATGAGCGTCGGCGGCAAGGAGTTGCAGGCGGACGCACAGGGCGGCGGTCCGGTGGATGCGACGTTCAAGGCGATCGAGCAGATTGTGAAGAGCGATACCGAATTGCTGCTGTATTCGGTCAACAACATCACCAGCGGCACCGATGCGCAGGGCGAAGTGACGGTGCGCCTGTCCAAGGGCGGGC
>JAJZUH010000012.1:9921-22200 GCA_021847165.1 Pseudomonadota bacterium | reverse complement strand
CTTTTAATCCGTTGGTCGCGAGTTCGAATCTCGCCCGACCCACCAGTTTCAAAATCCCCGCCGCTTTAGCTCAGTTGGTAGAGCAACCGCCTTGTAAGCGGTAGGTCGTCAGTTCGAATCCGACAAGCGGCACCAGTTGCACAGAAAGGCTTGCCTCGGGGCAGGCTTTTTTATTTTTCCCCACCTTACTCGGTGCCGAATTTGGATTCGACGATCACGCCGATCTGTTTGAGGAACGGCGTGGGCAAAATGCCGCCGGCGCACACGATGACTGCATCGTTGGGGAACTGCATCAGTTTTCCGTCCTGCTCGAGGAAGACCTTTTCCTTGTTGACCAGTTTCACGTTCGATTTCAAACGCACCGTCAGCTTGCCCTTTTCGGACATTTCCTTCAGGCGGTCGCGGTTCTTCGGTTTGCCGCGTCCGAATGCATCGCTGCGATAGGACAGGGTGACGGTCGTGCCCGGCTGCTCGGCGATGGCCATGGCGGCTTCAAGCGCGCTGTCGCCACCGCCCACCACCAGGACATGCATGTTCTGGTATTGCTCGGGCTCGATCAGGCGGTACACCACCTTGGGCAGATCTTCGCCGGGCACCCCCAGCTTGCGCGGCGTGCCGCGGCGCCCGATGGCGAGCAGGACTGCGCGGGTCTCATAGGATCCTTTGGTGGTCTTGACGATGAAGCCGTTGTCGGTCCTGCTGATATTTTCCATGCGCTCGTTGAAATTCAGCTTCATGCCGGTCTTCTGGATGATTCCTTGCCAGAACTCGAGCAGTTTTTCCTTGCTGACTTCCTGGAAGTGCACTTTCCCGACAATGGGCAGCTTGACCGGTGCGGTCATGACGACCTTGTTGCGCGGGTACTGGAAGATCGCCCCGCCCAGCGCGGTTTCCTGCTCGATGGTGACATAACGCAATTTTTTCTCGATTGCGCCGAGCGTTGCGGCCAGGCCGGCGGGGCCGGTGCCGATGATGACCACATCGTACGGGTTGCCGCTGCCCTTGAGTTTGACGATGGATTCCATGGCCTGGATGCCCTGGGTTGCCGCCTTGCGGATCAGGCCCATGCCACCGAGTTCGCCGGCGATGAAGAGCCCCGGTACATTGGTCTCGAAGTTCGCATCCACCTGCGGGATGTCCATGCCGCGTTTGGCTGTGCCAAACACCAGCTTGATCGCGTTATGCGGGCAAGCCGGTGCGCAAGCGCCGTGTCCGATGCAATGGGTCGGGTTGATCAGAACCGCTTTGCCTTTGATCATGCCGATCGCATGCTCGGGACAGGCGCTGATACAGCTGCCGGCTCCCATGCACAGGTTGGGATCTATCTCGGGGTGCAGGGACGATGGCTCGGTCAATCCGGCCTCGATCGATTCGGTGAACACCTCGACGGCCGCGGCTTCATGTTTATACCTGCCACGCAGATACAGGAACAGGATCAGCAGGATGGGAATCAGATAGATTGTGAAGGATTCGATATTCATCGTGATGCGGCAAGATCGGTGAGTAAGAAACGCAGTCCGGCCAAGGGCTGCCGTTGCAGCGAAGTCGGGCAATAACCCGATGGCTGTCAGGTATTCTATGTTGCCCGGCAGCGGGTGACAATTTTCAATGTGCCGCATCATCCGATGCGCGCATCGCTGAAAGCGACCGCACATGGATCGGAGTGGTTGCACACATGCTGAAATGCCTGCGCATTCGCGCGCGGTCTGGTAAATTCTGCCCGTTCCGAAGGGAGTCATCATGAAAATCCACGAATACCAGGGTAAAGAGATATTGCGCGAGTTTGGCGTACCCACCCCGCGCGGAGTGGCTTGCTTCAGCGTCGAGGAAGCGGTTGCTGCCGCGCAAAAGTTGGGCGGCAATGTGTGGGTGGTGAAGGCGCAGATCCACGCTGGCGGACGCGGCAAGGGCGGCGGCGTGAAGGTGGCGAAATCGCCGGATGAAGTGAGGCGATTTGCAGGCCAGATTCTCGGCATGCAGCTCGTTACGCACCAGACCGGCCCGGAAGGGCAGAAGGTGCGCCGTCTGCTCATCGAAGAGGGCGCGCAGATCGTCAAGGAATTCTATGTTGGCATGGTGGTTGACCGCGGTTCGCAGCGCGTGGCCTTGCTGGCTTCCAGCGAGGGTGGCATGGAGATCGAAGAGGTCGCGAAGCATTCTCCGGAAAAGATCCGCACCGTGCGCATCGATCCGGTGGCCGGGCTGACTGAGGCCGAGGCGGCACAGACGGCGCGTGCCATCGGCATTCCCGATGCGGCGAGTGGCGGGGCGGTGAAGGTGCTGCAGGGTTTGTATCGCGCCTTCGTCGAGAAGGATGCGATGCTGGCGGAGATCAACCCGCTGGTGCTGACGGCAGACAACCGCGTGCTGGCGCTGGATGCGAAATTCAATTTCGATTCCAACGCGCTGTACCGGCATCCCGAGATCGTCGCGTTGCGCGATCTCGACGAGGAAGATCCGGCCGAGATCGAGGCCTCGAAGTTCGAGCTGAGCTACATCCAGCTGGACGGCGACATCGGCTGCCTGGTCAACGGCGCCGGACTGGCGATGGCGACCATGGACATCATCAAGCTGTATGGCGGCAACCCGGCGAACTTCCTCGATGTCGGCGGCGGAGCCAGCAAGGAAAAAGTCACCGAGGCGTTCAAGCTGATGCTGAAGAATCCGCACCTCAAGGCGATTCTGGTCAACATCTTCGGCGGCATCATGAAGTGCGACGTGATCGCCGAAGGCGTGGTGGCAGCGGCGCGCGAGGTGCATCTCGCCGTGCCGCTGGTAGTGCGGCTGGAGGGGACCAACGTGGAACTGGGCAAGAAGATCCTGGCCGAATCCGGCTTGCCCATCATCTCCGGCAACGACATGGCGGATGCCGCACAGAAGGTTGTGGCCGCAGCCAAGGGGGCGAAATGAGCATCCTCATCAACAAAGACACCAGAGTCATTACCCAGGGCATGACCGGCAAGGTCGGCCAGTTCCATACCTTTCATTGCAAGCAGTACGCCAACGGCGCGAACTGTTTCGTGGCGGGCGTGAACCCGAAGAAGGTGGGCGAACAGTTCGAGGGCATTCCGGTGTATGCCACGGTGCGCGATGCCAAGGAGGCAACGGGGGCGACCGTGTCGGTGATCTACGTACCGCCCTCGGGCGCGGCCGCGGCGATCGACGAGGCGGTCGAGGCCGAGCTGGATCTGGTGATCTGCATTACCGAAGGCATACCGGTACACGACATGCTGAAGACGCGTTACAAGATGCAAGGCAGGCGCACGCTGCTGATCGGGCCAAACTGTCCCGGCCTGATCACGCCGGACGAAATCAAGATCGGCATCATGCCCGGACATATCCACAAGAAGGGGCGCATCGGCGTGGTGTCGCGTTCCGGCACGCTGACCTACGAAGCGGTCGGGCAGCTCACTGCACTCGGCTACGGGCAATCGTCCTGCGTCGGCATCGGCGGCGATCCGATCAACGGCCTCAAGCACATCGACGTGATGAAATTGTTCAATGACGATCCGGAGACCGATGCGGTGATCATGGTCGGCGAGATCGGCGGCAGCGATGAAGAGGAATGCGCGCGCTGGATCAAGGCCAACATGAAGAAGCCGGTGGTCGGCTTCATCGCCGGGGTCACCGCGCCGGAAGGCAAGCGCATGGGGCATGCCGGGGCGATCATCTCCGGCGGTCAGGGCGGTGCCAACGAGAAGCTGGCAGTGATGGAAGAGTGCGGTATCCACATCACGCGCAATCCGGCGGAGATGGGGCGCACGATGCAGAAAGTGCTGAAAGGTTGACGATGCTGGAAATGCTGGAAAGTCCCCAATTTTGGGTGGACGTGTTCAAGATCATCGTGATCGACTTGTTGCTCAGCGGCGACAACGCGGTGGTGATCGCGCTGGCTTGCCGGAACCTGCCGCCGGACCAGCGCAAGAAGGGCATCGCTTACGGCGTGGCCGGGGCGATCCTGCTGCGCGTGGTGTTGACGTTCTTCGCGGTCAGCCTGTTGTCGTTGCCGTACCTCAAGCTGGTCGGCGCGCTCCTGCTGATCTGGATCGGCATCAAGCTGATCCTGCCGGAAGAAGAGCACGGCGAGGGTAACGTCAAGGCGGACACACACCTGTGGGGGGCGGTGAAGACCATCATCATCGCCGATTTCGTGATGAGCCTGGACAATGTGCTGGGTGTGGCGGCTGCCGCGCATGGCAATGCGATGCTGCTGGTGTTCGGCCTGCTGGTGAGCATCCCGCTGATCGCCTGGAGCAGCCAGCTCGTGCTCAAGCTGATCGACCGTTTCCCGTTCATCATCTATGCGGGAGGAGCCTTGCTCGGTTATGTGGCGGGTGAAATGCTGGTCGGCGAGGCGTTGTTCAAGCCCTTGCTGGAAGCGCAGCATGCCTTGCACTGGCTGGTTCCGGGCGCGTGTGCGGTGCTGGTGCTGGCAGTCGGCAAGTGGCTGGCTTTGCGCATGGCGGCTGAGGCGAGAGCGGTGGATCTGGTGGATGAGCAGGTGCCCGCTACGCGCGACAAACCGAACGGAGGCAGATGATGAAAGTATTGATTCCCATAGATGGTTCCATGGCCGCCAATCGCGCGGTCGATCATGTGATCGGCAGTGTGGCATGGCTCAAGGAAATTCCGCAGGTATGCCTGCTGAACGTGCAATGGAAGCTGGCTTCCGGCAACGTGAAGCTGTTCATCAGTCAGGACACCATCAATGATTACTACCGCGAGCAAGGGATGGCGGCCCTGGCCGAGGCGCGCGCCAAGCTGGATGCGGCGGGTCTGGCCTACAGCTACCACATCAGCGTGGGAACGCCGGCCGAGGCCATCGTGCAGTATGCGCAAGAGAAGCAGGTCGACCAGATCGTGATCAGTGCGCACGGGCAGGATACCCTGTCCGATATGTTGCTGGGTTCGGTGGCGAGCAAAGTGGCACATCTGGCCAAGACGCCTGTGCTGCTGGTGAAGTGAAATTGCTGATAAATCAAACGGGTATGGCTTGATGCTGGAAATTGTTTTAGTATTCGAGCTGGGGTGCTCAGGAAGCTGGTAAATCGGGCAGGGCGGACATGAGAAAAACATTTTTGAAATCGGACTGGTTCACCGCCTTGCTGATTGCATTAGTGTTCCTGTTCGGTGCCAACAGCGATGTGATCCAGAGTCTGGAGCGCAAAGCGTATGATTGGGGAGTGCTGGCGTCGTCGCGTGTTCCCAGCGACAAGATCGCGATCATCGCCATCGACGACCAGAGTATCGCCAACCTGGGCCGCTGGCCCTGGCCGCGCGCGATCCAGGGCAAGATGCTGGATATCCTGGCGGCAGGCCAGGCCAAGGTGGTCGGCAACACCGTTTTCTTTTTCGAGCCGCAGGTCGATGCCGGTCTGGGCTATATCAACAAGATCGGCGCGATGCTCGCCGACTCCTCCCTGAAACGCAGCAATCCGGCGGAATGGGCACAGCTCGATGCGCTGCTGCAGGACGCCTTGCTGCATCTGGACAACGATCAGCAACTTGCCGCAAGCATGCTCAAGGCCAACGATGTGCTGCTGGGCATGTTTTTCGAATTGGGCGAGCCGCAAGGCAAACCGGACAGTCCACTGCCGGACTACATCCTGAAGAACAACCTGACCAACATTCAGGGCGGTGGAGATGCCTTGACGCCGCTCCCCGCGCTGGGTGTGCAGATACCGATCCCGGCGCTGGGCTCGAATGCGCTGGCCGTCGGACACCTCAATGCGACACCCGATGTGGACGGCGCTGTGCGCACGGAGCCTCTGGTGGTCGGGTATTTCGATCAATACTATCCCTCGCTGTCGCTGATGCTGGCAGCGAAGAGTCTGAATCTCGAACCGAAAGACATCAGGGTGACGCTGGGGCAGGGCGTCAGGCTCGGCAATCTGAATATCGCCACCGATCCGGCGCTACGCATGCATACCTTCTTCTATGGTGACCATGCCGGCCGGCCGGCCTTCCCGGTGGATTCGTTCTACGACGTATTGAGCGGCAAGATCCCGGCGGAGAAATACCGCGACAAGATCGTGCTGATCGGTGCCACTGCCGCCGGAGTGGGCGCATCGCAAGTGACGCCGATCTCCGCCGGGATGTCGCCCGTGCTGACGCTGGCGCACTCGGTGTCCAGCATTCTCAAGCAGGATTTCTTTGTCCGGCCGAGATGGGGATTTGCGGCCGAGAGTGCGGTGTTCCTGGCGATTTCGTTGTACCTGATCCTGCTGGTGCCGCGTCTGAGTGCAGGAGTGGCTGCCGCCGTCACCGGCGGCTTGTTCGCGTTGCTGCTGGCGGCACATTTCATCCTGATGACGACGCAGGCGATGTGGTTGCAGTTGATGTTGCCAGCCGCGCTGTTGCTGGTCGGTCACCTGCTGTTGACCACCAAGCGCTTCCTGATGACGGAGAAGGGCAAGCTCAAGTCCGATGCCGACTCGGCCGAGAGCAATCGTATGCTGGGGCTGGCATTCCAGGGGCAGGGCCAGCTGGACATGGCTTTCGACAAGTTCCGCAAGGTGCCGCTGGACGATAGCCTGATGGACGTGCTGTACAACCTTGGGCTGGATTTCGAACGCAAGCGCCAGTTCAACAAGGCCGAATCGGTGTTCAGGTATATGGCCGATCACAACCCGAAATTCCGCGATCTGGAAACGCGGCTGGTGCAATCCAGGGCGATGGCCGAAACGGTGATTCTGGGCGGATCTGCGGGGCGCAGCAACGACAGCACGATGAAGCTGGATCGGGCGAATGTGGCCAAGCCGATGCTGGGGCGCTACGAGATCGAGAAGGAGTTGGGCAAGGGGGCCATGGGCGTGGTGTACCTGGGCAAGGACCCGAAGATCGGCCGCGTTGTGGCGATCAAGACCATGGCGCTGTCGCAGGAGTTCGAGGCGGACGAACTGGAAGAAGTCAAAGCCCGTTTCTTCCGCGAGGCCGAGACCGCCGGTCGCCTGAATCATCCCAACATCGTCACCATGTACGATGCCGGCGAGGAGCATGACCTGGCCTACATCGCGATGGAGTTTCTCAAGGGCAAGGATCTGGTGCCTTACACCAAACAGCCCAATCTGCTGCCACTGCCCAAGGTGTTGAGCATCATCGCGCGCGTGGCGGATGCGCTGGATTATGCGCATGGCCTGAACGTGGTGCACCGGGACATCAAGCCCGCCAATATCATGTACGATCCGGAAACCGATACGGTGAAGGTCACCGACTTCGGCATTGCGCGCATCACCGATTCATCCAAGACCAAAACCGGCATGGTGCTGGGCACGCCTTCCTACATGTCGCCGGAACAACTGTCCGGGGTCAGGATCGAGGGGCATTCCGACCTGTTCTCGCTGGGGGTGAGCTTGTACCAACTGACGTGTGGTAAGCTCCCGTTTGCGGGTGATTCCATGGCCCAGTTGATGTTCCGTATCGCCAACGAGCCGCATGCGGACATCCTGAGCGTCAATCCGGATCTGCCGCCGTGCGTGGTCGCCATCATCAACAAGGCGTTGGCGAAAAAAATTGAAGACCGTTATGAAAGTGGCAGTGCGATGGCCGAAGCGCTGCGGAAGTGCGCGGCCAGCTTGTAACAGTTCATGGGCGATAACGACGAGACGTTCTCAGGGGTGGTGCGTGGATATAAAAGATGCGCTTGAAATAGTCAGCCAGACCAACCCGGGGATGGTGCGCTCGCACAATGAGGATAGTGTCACCTACGACGCGGAGATCGGATTGGTGGTGCTGGCAGACGGTATGGGCGGCTATAATGCCGGCGAAGTGGCGAGCGGGATCGCGGTTTCCGTGCTTTCCAGCGAGGTGCGCCATCATCTGGAAGGCGCGCGTCCGGAGCAGCTCGACGATTCCGGCGAAGAGCTGGGGGTTGCGCTGCTGCGCGACAACGTGAAGAAGGCCAACCTGTCGATCTTCCGCGCAGCGCAGAGCCAGCCGCAATATGCCGGCATGGGGACGACCATCGTCACGGCGCTGTTCTACGATGACCGCGTGGCGGTGGCGCATGTGGGCGATTCGCGCATGTACCGATTGCGCGGCGACACATTCGAGGCCGTCACGCGCGATCATTCGTTGCTGCAGGAGCAGATAGACGGCGGGCTGATCAGCAAGGAAGATGCGCGGCTGTCCAAGAACAAGAACCTGGTGACGCGCGCCGTCGGCATCGACGACGACGTGGTGCCGGAGATCCAGGTGCAGGAAGTGCAGGTCGGGGACATCTATCTGCTGTGTTCCGATGGCCTGAACGACATGGTCGAAGACGAGGATATCGGCATGACCCTGCAGATGCTGCAGAACAATCTGCCGCTGGCCGCGACGCAGCTGGTGCAACAGGCCAACGACAATGGCGGACGTGATAATGTGTCGGTCATTCTGGTCAAGGTGAAAGGACGTTTCTCCGCCCCGCAGGGTTGGTGGGCGAAGCTGCGTGCCTGGTTCGAGAGTTGAAGTGACGAGAATTAACTACGGGGATTGATGATATGCCGGCTAAATTGATACTCAGCATGGATGGAGTGGTGCTGAAAGAATATCCGCTGAACAAGGAACGCACCACGATAGGGCGCAAGCCGCACAACGATATCGTGATCGATAACCTCGCGGTGAGCAGCGAGCATGCGGCCATCGTCACCATCCTGAACGATTCCTTCCTGGAAGACCTGGATAGCACCAACGGCCTGGCTGTCAACGGCACGCCGACCAAGAAGCACTTCCTGCAGAACAACGATCTGATCGAGATCGGCAAATACAAACTGAAATACCTGAACGATCAGCCGACGCAGACTTCTGCCGCCGATTTCGAGAAGACCATGGTGCTGCGCGCGCCGGTCAAGATGCCGGCTGGGGAAGCGACCGCGAAATCGCCGCTGGACGTCACCGTGACGCGCAGAACCGAGGCGAGTCCGCAACTCAACGTCACCAACAGCGGAGTGGCGGCTGAAGCCGCTGGCGGGCAGCTGCCTGTCGCGCTGGTGCAGATATTGAACGGCCCCAATGCGGGCAAAGAACTTGAGCTGGTGAAGAATCTCACCACACTGGGCAAACCGGGCGTGCAGGTGGCCGTGCTGGCACGCCGGCCGCACGGTTATTTCATCACTCATGTGGAAGGCGGCAGTTTCCCCACGGTGAACGGTTCGTCCATCGGCGAGCAGCCGCATCAACTGCGCGATCATGACCTCATCGAGCTGGCCGGGGTGAAGATGGAGTTCTACTACAAGACCTGATTGTTCAACGTGACCGGTCAGTGCGCAATCTGCTGGTGTGAAGGTCGGGGTGGCAAGTGAAGAAGCACGCACTTCTTATGGCGCTCGGCATGTCGCTGGTCCTGCTGTTCATGGGCGATGCGGCCGGATTCTACCGCCTCGGCTTCGTCCGCTTCATCGACGCCAAGCTGTACGATTACCGCATGCGGCTGACCCTGCCGAATAAGCCGGACGATCGCATCGTCATCCTCGATATCGACGAAAAAAGCCTGAAGGAAGAAGGGCGCTGGCCATGGGGGCGCGACAAGCTGGCCAGATTGATGGACGAACTGTTCGACCACTACGGTGTGGTGGTGACCGGTTTCGACGTGGTGTTCGCGGAACGGGACAGCAGCTCCGGCCTGAAGGTGTTGCAGGAACTGGGGCGCAACCAGCTCAAGAATGTGGCGCCATTCCAGTCGGTCCTGGCACAGCTCAAGCCGCGCCTCGAATACGACAAACTGTTCGCCGACAAGATCAGGCGGCGCAATGTGGTGTTGGGGTATTACTTCAGCAACAGCGAGCGCGGCACGGACCGCAGCGTTTCCGGCGCATTGCCGGAGCCGGTGTTCGCTGCGGGGACTTTCAAGGGGCGCCCGATCTCCGTTATGCACTGGGACAGCTATGGAGCTAACCTGCCGGAACTGCAGGACAGCGCGGCGACGGCCGGACATTTCAATCCGGTGGTGGATTTCGACGGCGAAGTGCGCCGCATACCGATGATCGTCGAATACAACGGGGCGTATTACGAATCCCTGTCGCTGGCAGTGGCGCGCGCCGCCTTGGGCATGCCCAGGCTGTCGCCGGGATATGCGACCGGAACAGACAAGAACTACGGCGGGCTGGAATGGCTGACGCTGGAATCGTCGCAGGGCGACCTGCGCATTCCGGTGGATGCCGAGGTCGGCGCACTGGTGCCATTCCGGGGAGCGCGCGGCACCTTCCGCTATGTTTCCGTGACAGATGTCCTGCATGAGCGCACGCCGCTGGCAGAACTGCAGGGCAAGATCGTGCTGGTGGGGACCTCCGCGCCGGGCCTGATGGATATGCGTTCCACCCCGGTCGGCGAGGTCTATCCCGGCGTGGAGGTGCATGCCAACATGATCAGCGGCATCCTCGACCAGGATGTGAAGCAGAACCCGCCTTATGTACTGGGTGCGAACGTATTGTTGCTGCTGGTCGTCGGCGTGGTGTTGGCCGTCCTCCTTCCGCTGCTGAGTCCGATGTACGGGACTTTGCTGTCTGCGGGGGTGCTGTTAATCGAGATCGTTTTCAATGGCTCATTGTGGCAATACGGCAATATCGCGCTGCCCATGGCAGGCGGATTGCTCCTGGCTCTCGCGCTGTTTGCGCTGAACATGACCTTCGGCTACTTCACGACCGAGCGGACCAAGCGCCAGATCACCAGTTTGTTCGGGCAATACGTGCCGAGCGAAGTGGTTGACGAAATGAGCAAGAATCCGGAGCAGGTCTCGATGGAAGGCGCGAGCCGCGAGATGACCATCTTGTTTTCCGATGTGCGCGGGTTTACCACGATTTCGGAAGGGCTGGATCCCAAGGAGCTGGCGCTGCTGATGAATGAGTTCCTGACCCCGCTGTCGCGGGTGATCTATGGCCATCGCGGTACGATTGATAAATACATGGGCGACTGTATCATGGCGTTCTGGGGGGCGCCGTTGCCCGATGCGCGCCATGCTTACCATGCCGTGCTGTCGGGGCTGGAGATGCAGCGCACGCTGAGAGAGCTGCAGCCGCATTTCAAGGAACGCGGTTGGCCGCCGATCCACGTCGGCGTGGGGATCAATTCCGGGCGGGTGAGCGTGGGCAACATGGGTTCGGAGGTGCGTGTGGCCTATACCGTGATGGGCGATGCGGTGAATCTGGCGTCGCGTCTGGAAGGCATCACCAAGGAATACGGGGTCGGAGTGCTGGTGGGCGAAGCCACCCGGGAGGCCGCGCCCGAATTCGTTTACCGGGAGCTTGATCTGGTGCGCGTCAAGGGCAAGGACAAACCGGTGGCGATTTTCGAGCCGCTCGGCTTGACTGACCAGGTCGAGCAATCTGTGCTGGAAGAGGTCAAGATGTTCCATCAGGCCCTGCGCATGTATCGCAAACAGGAATGGGACCAGGTCGAGTTGCAACTGTTCAATCTGTTGAAGATGGCGCCGCAATCCAGGCTATACCAGGTGTATGCCGAACGCGTGGCCCATTACCGCAATAACCCGCCCGGCGAGAACTGGGACGGGGTCTTTGTGTTCAAGACGAAATAAGGCTGGCAGGAACGCTAACGATGAAACTGAGAATATTGGGATGCAGCGGCGGGATCGGGGGGAATTTGCGCACGACCTCGATGCTGCTCGATCACGATGTGCTGATCGACGCAGGGACGGGCGTCGGCGATCTCAGCCTGGCCGAGATGTGCGTGATCGACCATGTCTTCGTGACGCACTCGCATCTCGATCACATCGCCAGCCTGCCTTTGCTGGTCGACAGCGTCGGGTTCATGCGCGACCAGCCGCTGGTCATCCATGCCACCGACGAGACGATCGCCATACTCAAGCAGCACGTTTTCAACTGGGAGATCTGGCCGGATTTCACCGAGATACCGACCTTGCACCAGCCGCTGTTGCGCTTCGAGCGCATCGTATGCGGCAAAACCGTGGAGATAGGCGGGCGCCAGATCACGCCATTGCCGGCCAACCATGTGGTACCGGCTGTCGGTTTCCAGATTGACAGCGGCAAGGCCAGCCTGGTGTTCAGCGGCGATACCACCACATGCGATGCGTTGTGGGAGACGGTCAATCGTATCCGCAATCTTGAATACCTGATTGTCGAAACGGCCTTCTCCAACGCCGAGAAGGAGTTGGCCGTCGTCTCCAAGCATCTCTGTCCCTCCTTGCTCGCCGACGAACTGCTCAAGCTCAAGCTCCATCCCGAGATTTATGTCACTCACCTGAAGCCGGGCGAGATCGAGCTGACCATGCAGGAAGTCAGCGAATGCGTCCGGGGTTTTGTGCCGAGGATGCTGCAAAACGGGCAG
>JAJZUH010000012.1:0-9821 GCA_021847165.1 Pseudomonadota bacterium | reverse complement strand
GCTCAAGCTCAAGCTCCATCCCGAGATTTATGTCACTCACCTGAAGCCGGGCGAGATCGAGCTGACCATGCAGGAAGTCAGCGAATGCGTCCGGGGTTTTGTGCCGAGGATGCTGCAAAACGGGCAGGTATTCGAGTTCTAGCGATCAGGCACAGACAACATGCAAGATATTTTGGACATCAGAGTACTCGCCGCGCTGGAACCGATCTCGTCGTTCAGCCCGGCGCGCTTGCGCGAGCTGCTCGATTACTGCCATGTGGAAAGCGTGGCACAGGGCAGCGACCCCTTCAAGGATCATCCGCCGGTGGGGCAATCGGTCTATCTGTTGCGCGGCGAACTGGAAGTGGAATACGAAGATCACAACCGCGTGGTGATTCGGGCCGGCTCGGAATGGGCGCGGCATCCCATCGGGAAGCGCCAGCCTGGCATCCGCGCTGCGCAGGCACTCAGCAATGTGCAACTGCTGCGCGTGAACGACGATCTGCTTGACCGCATGGTGACGTGGGATCAGTTCACCTATCACGATGACGTCAAGCCGCTGGCGCTGAAGGATGGCTCCGAGTCGGCCGTGAAAAGGCTGCTCAATTCCGGCATGTTCAGCGCGGAGAACCTGAGCAACAGCCCGTTCGCCTATCTGCCATCAGCCAATATCGGCGAACTGCTCAATCGCATCGAAGCCATCGCGGTATGGGACAAGGATGTCATCATCCGCGAGGGCGACGAAGGCGATTATTACTATCTGATCGAAAGCGGGCGGGCACAGGTCACGCGGCTGGTCGGCGGGGCGAATCTGGTGCTGGCCGAACTCAAGGCTGGCGACGTGTTCGGCGAGGAAGCGCTGATCTCCGATTCCAAGCGCAATGCCACGGTGACGATGAAGAGCAACGGTGTGTTGCTGCGGCTGAAGAAACAGGACTTCATGCAGCTGATGCAGGAGCCGTTGTTGCATCGCATCAGCTACCAGGATGCAAAACAGAAGGTGGCCCAAGGGGCGGTCTGGCTGGATGTGCGGCATCCTCCCGAATATCGCCACGACAAGCTGCCGGGAGCGATCAACGTCCCGCTCAATGACATCCGGAATGCGATCGGCGTGCTGAGCAGGGCAACGCCTTATATCGCCTACTGCCAGAGCGGCCGCCGCAGCGCGGCTGCGGCGTTCATTCTGGCGCAGGCAGGATACGATGTGTATGTCCTGGAGAACGGACTGTGGTCCGTGCCCAAGGCGCAACAACAATAGCGGTTGAAAGGTCGAGGAGAAAAAGCATGGCCAGTCCGGCGCAAGGCAATATGAACGACATGGGGTTGCGGTTGGAGTTCACCAAGAACCTCAACCACGTCACCAACAAGATCCATGCTACCAGCAACATCGACGAGATCATGCTGGATGTCAGCAAGGATATCTGCAGCCTGTTCAATGCCGACAGGCTGACGATCTACGTCGTTGGAGAGGACAAGGCATCGCTGATCTCCAAGGTTAAAACCGGGCTGAATTCGTTCAAGGACCTCAAGTTGCCGATCGCCGAGCAGAGCATTGCCGGCTATGCCGCCTTCCACAAGAAGATGCTCAACCTCAAGGATGTCTACGACGAGCACGAACTGGCCGCCTACAGTTCGACCCTGCGCTTCCTGCAGGATGTGGACAGGCGCACCGGCTATCGCACCAAGCAGATGCTGGTCGCGCCCATCATTGATGTCGAGGGCGGCGACCTGATCGGGGTGATGCAGGTCATCAACAACAAGGCCGGCATACCTTTCCCCTCGATGGTGGAAGAAGGCGCGCGGGAACTGGCGCAGACCCTGGCCGTGGCGCTCAAGCAGCGCCAGCAACAGGCCAGTACGGTCAAGACCAAATACGATTACCTCGTCGCCGATGCCGTGATGTCGGCTGCCGAGTTCGAGCTGGCGACGCGCACTGCCCGGCGCAAGGGCATCGATGTCGAGGAGGTGTTGCTGAACGAATTCCAGGTCAAGCCGGAAGCGCTGGGCAAGGCATTGTCCAGCTTCTTCGGCGTGCCGTATGAGCCATACAAGGCCGACCGCATCAAGCCATCCGAGCTGTTGCGCAACCTGAAACGCGAATATGTGGAAAGCAGCCACTGGGTGCCGGTGGACGATACGCCGGAAGGGGTGGTGATCCTGACTACCGACCCTGAGCGGATACAGGCGTCGCGCGTGGTCAACAACATTTTTCCCAAGAACCGTCTGATCTACAAGGTGTGTACCCAGCGCGAGTTCAAGGCCACTCTCGATCAGTTTTACGGCGGCGGTGGCGGCGGTGCGGGCGATGTCACCGGCAGCTTCGAGGACATGGGGAGCATGGACGACCTGCTTACCTCGCTCGGCAGCGGCGAAGAGGAGGAGGCGAACGGCGTCAGCCAGGACGAGGTCAGCGCCGCGGCGGACAACGAATTGGTCAAGCTGGTCAACAAGATCATCATCGATGCTTACAAGATGGGCGCATCGGATATCCATGTCGAACCGCAGCCGGGCAAGGCAAAGACCTTGATACGCCTGCGCAAGGACGGTTCGCTGATGAATTACATCGAAGTGCCCGCCACTTTCCGCAACGCGCTGGTCACGCGCCTGAAGATCATGTGCGATCTGGACATTTCGGAGAAACGCAAGCCGCAGGACGGCAAGATCAAGTTCAAGAAATACGGTCCCCTGGATATCGAGTTGCGCGTGGCGACCATCCCTTCGCAGGGCGGTGTCGAAGATGTGGTAATGCGTATCCTGGCTTCCGGCGAACCCATTCCGCTCGACCAGATGGGTTTCTCGGCGCGCAATCTGGAACTGGTGAAAAAGACGGTCAGCAAGCCTTATGGCCTGTTCTTCGTGTGCGGTCCGACCGGTTCCGGCAAGACGACCACGCTGCATTCGATCCTGAAGCACATCAACACGCCGGATACCAAGATCTGGACGGCGGAAGATCCGGTGGAAATCACGCAGAAGGGTTTGCGCCAGGTGCAGGTCAACAAGAAGGCCGGCCTGGATTTTGCGACAGTGATGCGTTCGTTCCTGCGCGCGGACCCGGATGTGATCATGGTCGGCGAAATGCGCGACAAGGAAACGGTCTCCACCGGCATCGAGGCGTCGCTGACCGGCCACCTGGTATTCGCCACCCTGCACACCAACAGCGCGCCGGAATCCATCATCCGCCTGCTCGATATGGGCATGGATCCGTTCAACTTCGCCGATGCGTTGCTCGGCATCTTGGCGCAGCGTCTGGCCAAGCGCCTGTGCAAGGATTGCAAGAAGGCGCATGTCGCCACGCAGGACGAGATCAAGGCCCTGCTCACCGAATATGCGGCCGAGCTGATGAATACGGAAACCTGGAAAAAAGACCCGAATGCCGCCTACAAGGCGCTGTATGCCGAATGGGTCCGCTTGTTCGGGGACGACAAGGGGCAGATTACGCTGTACGAGAAGGTCGGGTGCGAGAAATGCTCCGGCACCGGTTATCGCGGTCGTGTCGGCTTGCACGAATTGCTGATCGGCACCGATCCGGTGAAGAAAGCCATCCAGGAGCACGCGCGCGTCGCAGAACTGTTTGCCATTGCGCTCGAAGAAGGGATGCGCACCCTGAAGCAGGATGGTATCGAGAAGGTGCTGAGCGGCATCACCGACATCCACCAGGTTCGTGCTGTCTGTATCAAGTAAGGGAGCAGAGTGGATACCGCCAAGCTGCAGGCCTATATGGCGCAAGAGCAGTCCCAGCGAGCCATGCTGGAGGGCCTGCTCAATCGCCTCAGCGACCTCAACGCCATCGGTGCCGCGTTATCCAGCGAACGCGACATCAATCACCTGCTGGAAAGCATATTGACGGCGGCGAGGAAGATCACCGATGCCGATGCCGGGACGCTGTATCTGGTGGATGTCGAGAAACAGGTGCTGACCTTCGAGATACTGCATAACGATTCGCTCAACATCCGCATGGGCGGCACATCGGGCAACCCGATTCCGTTCTATCCGGTGAAATTGTATGAGGCAGATGGCAGCGAGAACCTGGCAAACGTCGTGAGCTACGCGGTGCTGCGCGGCGTGACGGTGAACATCCCGGATGCCTATGTCGCCGAAGGCTTCGATTTTTCCGGCACGAAGAACTTCGATGCCAAGACCGGCTACCAATCGCGTTCCTTCCTGGCGGTGCCGATGCGCAATCACGAGCACGAGATCATCGGCGTGCTGCAGCTCATCAATGCGATCGATGCCGCGACCGGGGGGGTCAAGCAGTTCTCCAAGGACGATCAGCAATTGCTCGAATCGCTGGCATCGCAGGCCGCCATCGCACTGAGCAACCGGCGCCTGATCCAGCAGCTGGAAGTGCTGTTCGAATCCCTGATCAGCCTGATCAACACGGCCATCGACGACAAATCGCCCTACACCGGCGGCCACTGCGAACGGGTGCCCGCGCTGACCATGATGCTGGCCGAGGCGGCGAACCGCTCCAAGCTCGGTGCGCTGAAAGACTTCAACCTGACCGACAAGGATCGCTACGAACTCAAGATTGCCGGATTGCTGCACGATTGCGGAAAGATCACCACGCCGGTCCACGTGGTGGACAAGTCCACCAAGCTGCAGACCATCTTCGACCGGATACACCTGATCGACACGCGTTTCGAGGTGCTGAAGCGCGATGCGGAGATCGAGATGCTCAGAGGAGGCAGGACGCAGGCAGACTGTCAGGCATTGCTCGGGCAACTCGACGACGAACGCGAATTCCTGCGCCAGTGCAATGTCGGTTCGGAAAAGATGCGCGATGCCGATATCGTCCGCGTGCACCAGATCGCCAAGCGCCAGTGGCGCAATGCCGAGGGTAAATTGGCCGATTTCCTGAACGAGGAAGAAATCGAGAACCTGACCATCCGCTCGGGCACCCTGACCGCCGCCGAGCGCGAGATCATCAACCATCACATCAACGTCACCATCAAGATGCTGGAGGCGCTGCCCTGGCCGAACCACCTGAAGCGGGTGCCCGAATATGCCGGCGGGCATCATGAGCGCATGGATGGCAAGGGCTACCCCAAGGGATTGACGCGCGACCAGATGTCGATACAGGCGCGCGTCATGGGCATCGCCGATATCTTCGAGGCGCTGACAGCCAAGGACCGCCCCTACAAGGAAGGCAAGACGCTCACCGAATCGCTGGCGATCCTGGGCAAGTTCAAGGAGAACGGGCATATCGACCCCGACCTGTTCGACGTGTTTATCCGCGAAAAAGTCTATCTCGACTACGCCAGGCAATTCCTCCGGCCGGAACAGATCGACGAAGTGGACGAAAGCAGGATACCGGGCTATACGCCTTGATTGCCGGTTTGCGCGGGCCGAAGTGACAAAAAACGTCAGTATGCCGACGTTTTTTGTTTCGGTTGCATACCCACTTCCTGTGCGAGGGGCGGCAAGTCCAGCGGCGACAGGCTTTTTTCATAAACTTAACGCTTGGCACGGCTTCTGCTACTATCTGCCCGCACACCCTGTGTGTAGCCCGCAAAGGCACAATAAATTTTTCAAGGAGCTCAATATGAAACAAATTCAGAAAGGTTTCACCCTGATCGAGCTGATGATCGTGGTTGCGATCATCGGTATCTTGGCGGCGGTGGCGATTCCCGCCTATCAGGACTATGTGGTCAAGGCAAAACTGTCCAAGGTGCAATCGACCCTCGATCCCATCAAGCTGGCGTTGTCGTTGTATTACCAGGAACAAGGCGCTTTCCCCCAAGCAATTTCTACCACGCAAGGTCCTACTGCTGGCTCCGGGCTGGGCATCGGCACCATGTGGAATTCCCTTGGTTTCAACGCTTATCCTTCAATTCCTAACGAAGTCAGCGATCTGACGGTAGATGGTTCTACAGGGGCAGGGGTTGCGGCCGTAATCAAGGTGACCTTGAAGAATATCAAGGCGGGTAGTTTCGATCAAAAAGTTTTGGCTATCGTAGGCCAGGCTGGCAGCACGGCTGTGACATGGACTTGCTCGGTTCAATCCGGTACCACCATCACCGATACGATCGGCTTGAAGTACTTTGATACCATCAACCAAACCTGCTTGCCGTAACATTATGGTTTAGCAGACTGCTGCTGGAGTCTGTCAATCGATTGCGGTACATCGGTTACAGATAAGCCGGATGTAGTGATAGAACCCCTCCTCGGAGGGGTTCTTTTTATGGAGGCGTTATGTTGATGCGGACTCAGTTGCGGAAATACTTTGCCGAGCGCGATCGCGCCCGGATATTGCTATTGCTGGCGATTGTCTGCTTGGTTTATTTGCCGTTTTTAGGCAATCCATTTGTATTTGATGACCTGAGTTTTTTTTCGACGGGTGTAATTCAGCTTTACGCTCACAAAAGTTTCGATCTGGGCTTGCGCTGGTTTCCATATGCAAGCCTGGGGCATATCTATGCGATATTCAGCGACGAATTTCCCTACGTCTATCGTTTGGTCAGCATGCTGCTGCATGCGGTTAACACGGTTCTGCTGTTTTACTTGCTTCGTCACTTGATTGGTGCGGTTCAGCCAAAAGATATTGATACTTCTGTGGCTATAAGAGGGGCATGGCTCGGCGCTATAGCGTTTGCCCTGCATCCGGTAGCGGTTTATGCCGTCGGATATGCCATCCAGATCAGTATCCTGATGGCGACGCTGTTTGCTTTGCTGATGCAACTGGCTTACCTGCGCGGACTGGTAAGTGGACAGAAGCGCTGGTTTGTGCTGGCGGTGTTGGCCTATTTTCTGGCCTGTTTTTCGAAAGAACACAGCATTTTGATGCCTGTCGTGCTGGTGACGATGGGGGTGTTGCTGCGTTCTGTGAATCGAGCTAACTGGCAGGCGCTGGGGCTGACGTGGTTGTCATTTACTGTCATTGCTGCGCTGGTGATCTTGCGAACCAGAGGGGTGCTTGGAAACCCCTATGAGCCAATGGCTGCGCAATTATTCGGTCAGCAGGGGATCGAAGGTAGTGCGCCAATGCTGCATTTGCTCAGCGCTCTGACGCAAGCAGGACTCTTTTTTAAATATCTGCTGCTATGGGTTCTTCCTGATACGTCGTTGATGTCGATAGATATGCGCGAGCCGTTCATCAGTTCTGTCTGGTCGACTAAGGCCTGGCTTGGCGGTGGTGCTTTTATACTATATGGGGTTTTCGGAATCAGGTTGTTATTTCAGCGCGGCATGCGCGGATTGGCCGGGTTTGCCATGCTTTATCCATGGCTGTTGTTCTGGGTGGAGATGGCGGGTATTCGCATACAAGAGCCATTCGTGCTTTATAGGAGTTATCTGTGGATGCCTGGCATGATGCTTTTCATGCCTTTACTGTTAACAAAGATATCAGAGCGCAGGGTGTGGTTGGTGATGCTCTGCACGATGTTGGTGCTTGTTCCATTGTCTTGGGGGCGCTTGCATATGTTTGCGGATAATTATCGCTTATGGAATGAGGCGGCACTCTTGCTCAGGGATGATCGGCTGGCTGGTGCGGACCGCATTTTCTACAACCGCGGACAAGCGGAGCTGGCAGCCCAAAAATGGGAGGAGGCTGCGGAGGATTTAAAACGTTCGGCGGATATCAGCCCACAATTGGAGCCTGTACGTTATTTGTTGGGAGTGGCATACGCCAATCTAGGTCGCTATGAAGAAGCTTTGGTGCAATATAACGCAGCACTTGCCATTAATTCGGATGATGACAGAGTCTATTTTGCCAAGGGAATGACACTAAAATTGCTACATCGGGATAGTGAGGCTATGCAACAAATGGAACTGAGTTGTAAGCTGAAAAATAAAGTGGCCTGTCTGATTGTTGCGATGCCCAATAATCAATAGAAATGGCATTGAGCTGAAAATAATTATTTAAGCAATTGTTTATATGCAGCTAATTAAATAATTTAAATATTTTTCAGAAATTCCCTAAAGTTTTCCAAATCCTTGCCGATACTCAAAACATACAAGCAATTGCGTCCCCTCGCAGTGCGATGTATGGACCGAACCACCTTTGTTGGCTTTGTTGCTGGCAGGGGTGGTTCGGTTTGCTTGTAGGTCATATTCCTACACGATAATCGGAATACGTCGGATATTTTCCTTGGCTGGTCTCCCTGAGAATGCAATCGTCGTAACAAGACAACACACTGTTTAAGCGAGGGGACTGCTATGAACATGAATCAAATGCATGAGGAAATCAAGGAAGCGAATCTTTCTTATATGTTGCTTGCGCAGCAGATGATCCGCGACGATAAGGCAAGCGCGATTTTCCGTCTTGGGGTGAGTGAGGAACTGGCGGATCTGATCGTCGGACTTTCTCCGGCACAGATGCTCAAAATGGCGGCATCGAACATGCTGCTGTGCCGTTTCCGCTTCGATGAGCGCCTGCTGCTCAACATGGTTACCGATTACAACAAGGACAGAATGATGTCGCAGGCGCATGCGGCCATCCTGATGTCAGGCCAGCCTGTCGAAGAACTGACGATCTGAACGGACAGGTGAAAATCATGCGGAACAAGAGCGTTGTGAACGAGGCGCGCGAGATACAGATAGCGGTCGACCTTATCGAACTGGGCGCGCGCCTGCAGTTGTTGCAGGAGGAGACGGGGTTGAGCCGGGAGCGCCTGTTGCGGCTCTATAAAGAAGTCAAGGGCGAATCACCTTCCAAGGGCATGTTGCCCTATTCCACCGATTGGTTCATGAGCTGGTTGCCCAATATCCATTCTTCCTTGTTTATGGGCATCCACCAATACCTGACCAGGAACGCCGGTATCTCCGGTGTGGAGGCTTTGATCAAAAGCTATCGCCTGTATCTTGAGCAGGTGGAGGCGGCCGATGAGCCGGTCCTGAGCATCACCCGGGCATGGTTCCTGATCCGCTTCTTCGATGCCAGGATGCTGCAACTGACGGAATGCAAAGAGTGTGGTGGGCAATTCGTGGTGCACAGTAACGAGCTCTGTGCAAACTACAGCTGCGGTATCTGCCGTCCTCCTTCGCGCGCGGGAAAAACGAAAAAAGCTGCGCAAGCCGAGGCCGCAGTCGCCTAAAGTTCTTATATCAGGCGCCGCTACTACTGACGAGTAGGTATCATCAGCAGTGGCGGCGTTGTTGCGTCCGGGAATGCTGAAACGGAAATGTTGCGGAATTCTCATCCTGTTCCATGCATGGACGGGATATCTGGCTGCTACGATACCATCGTAAAATCCAAAAGGTTTCGACTCGAGGGAGCGTAAAAATGCTGGTGATTGTTGGTTATATCGTGGTTCTGGGCTCCGTCTTTGGCGGTTTCGCCCTGGCTGGCGGGCATCTGGGGGCATTGTTCCAGCCACTGGAGTTGCTGATGATCGGCGGCGGTGCGCTGGGGGCCTTCTTTGTCGGCAACACCATGAAAGCGGTGAAAGCCACATTCAAGGACCTGCCGAGCGTGTTTAAAGGCGCGAAATACACCAAAGAGAGCTACATGGAGCTGATGGCGCTGATGTACGAGCTGCTCGGCAAGGTGCGCAAGGAAGGCCTGATGTCCATCGAAGGCGATGTCGAGAATCCGCATGAAAGCCCGGTATTCGCAAAATACCCGAAGATACTGGCCGACCACCACGCGGTCGAATTCATGACCGACTACCTGCGCATCATGGTCAGCGGCAACCTCAATGCAATGGAGATCGAGAACCTGATGGATGTGGAGATCGAGACGCACCACCACGAAGCGCTGGTGTCTTCCCATGTCATTGCCAAGCTCGGCGACGGCATGCCGGCCTTCGGTATCGTCGCCGCCGTGATGGGGGTGGTGCATACCATGGAGTCGGTCGGCATTCCTCCGGCAGAACTGGGCATGCTGATCGCGCATGCGCTGGTCG